>JBBSHK010000215.1:0-5804 GCA_038253185.1 Anaerolineae bacterium
CTTTTCCATGCCGCCAAAGTACTCGGTCTTGCGACTGCCCTCTGCCACGCTGACCGTGTCGCCCGCTTTGACCAGGAATGAGGGCACGCTGACCTTTTTTCCATTCACGGCAAAATGGCCGTGCTGGACCAATTGGCGCGCTTGCTTGCGCGACGAAGCAAAGCCCATACGATAGACGACATTATCGAGACGCGATTCCAAAAATTGCAAAAGCACTGCGCCGGTCACACCGCTGCGCGTCGCGGCGTCACTATAGTAGCGGCGGAACTGGCGCTCAAGCACGCCGTAGATGCGGCGCGCCTTTTGCTTCTCGCGCAATTGCATAGAAAAGTCGCTCTGCTTGCGGCGGAAGGCGCGACCTTGTCCGTGTTGACCAGGCGGAACGTTGCGCTTTTCGATCGCGCACTTGGGACTAAAGCAGCGCTCGCCTTTCAAATATAATTTTTCGCCTTCACGGCGGCACAATCGACAAACGGGTCCGATGTATCGAGCCATTGAATTCTCCAGTAAAGAGTCGTCAGTCCACAGTAGACCGTCAGGCGTTCTATTTCTGACTACTGACATCTGACTTTTGCAATCTGATTCCTACACTCTTCTTTTCTTGGGAGGACGGCAGCCGTTGTGCGGGATCGGCGTAATGTCGGTGATGGAACGAACTTTCAAACCGACACCTTGCATCGAACGAATCGCCGATTCACGTCCGGGTCCGGGACCTTTGACGCGCACGTCCACTTCGCGCACGCCCTGATCCATCGCGCTGCGCGCCGTATTCTGCGCGGCGATCTGCGCGGCGTAGGGCGTGCTCTTGCGCGATCCCCTGAAACCACTCGCGCCCGCGCTGCCCCACGCGACCACGTTACCTTGCGGGTCGCTGATCGTGATCAGGGTGTTATTGAACGACGCCTGAATCACCGCAATCCCGATAGGAATATTGCGTTTTTCTTTGCGGCGACCCCCACGCGGGCGGCGCGCTCCCTGCTGTTTTTCGTCAGCCATTCATCCTCCACGAGAGTGACCGGTGACGGGTGGCGTGAAATGAATTGCCGCTCGTCACGAACCACTCGCCACCTGTCACCTGATCCTACTTCTTCGCGCGTGATTTCTTGCGACCGGCGACGGTCTTTTTGACGCCGCGCCGGGTGCGCGCATTCGTACGCGTGCGTTGTCCGTGCACCGGCAAATTGCGGCGATGGCGGAAACCGCGATACGAGCCGATTTCCTGCAACCGCTTGATGTTCATCGCAATCTCGCGCCGGAGATCGCCTTCCACTTTATAGTCGCGGTCGACGATGGAGCGAATACGCGCGACTTCCGCTTCGGACAAGTCTTTGACGCGGATTTCGGGCGCCACCTGCGCGCGCTCCAGGACTTGATCCGCGCGCGTCGGTCCGATACCAAAAATGTAGCGCAGTGCGATATCCACGCGCTTTTGTCGGGGCAAGTCTACGCCGGCAATACGAGCCATTGAATACTCCTAATCATTCGTTACTAGTTGTTAGTTATTAGCTGAGAGCGGTAAGTAGAGAGCAATAACTCGGTGCTCAAAGCTCATCGCTCACGGCTCATAGCTAACTCATCCCTGCCGCTGGTTGTGCTTGGGTGTCGTACAGATGATGCGGATAACGCCTTTGCGACGAATCACTTTGCACTTTTCACAACGCGGTTTGACCGATGGCTTGACTTTCATTTCAATCCCTCCAGGGTGACACGAACAGATTGGTCGCGCCAGTCCAACAAATCTTACTCCAACTCAGCTCAAGCAATGAAATTTCCAAATGGAAAGTGCGCTGCGCTTTGATTTTGACTCGTTCTCGCAAGCAAAGTCGGGTTCTTGAGATGAGTTGCAGTTCCTGTCATTTCCACTCTGTCAAAATCTCGGGACCATTATTCGTCACCGCGATCGTGTGCTCGTAATGCGCCGCCAGCCCATGATCGCGCGTCGCCACCGTCCATTTGTCGCCAAGTTGACGGGTGTGCCAATCACCGGTGACGACCATCGGCTCAAGCGCCATCGTGAGACCGGGCATCAGCACGACGTTCGGCGGGCGGCGACGATAATCCGTGTCAAGAAAATTTGGAATACCCGGTTCTTCGTGCATCTCGCGACCGACGCCGTGTCCCTGATATTCGCGCACCAGATTAAATCCGTTCGCTTCGACTTCAGTCTGCACCGCGCGGATCACATCCCACAAATGATTTCCCGCGTGCGCCTGTTCGATGCCTTTCCACAGCGCGGCTTCCGAAACACGCATCAGGCGCTCTGCTTTTGGATTGACCTTGCCAATCGGGAAGGTCCATGCCGAATCGGCAATGTATCCGCCATATTCGGCGCCCACGTCAAGCTTGACGAGATCGCCCTCTTTGAGCACGCGTTTGGATTTCGGAATCCCGTGCACGATTTCATCGTTCACCGACGCGCAGATCGCGCCGGGGAATTTCGGATCTCTGGGTTTAATATTCGGATGACCCAGAAAGGGCGAGGTCGCGCCGTACTTGTTCAGGATCGCCTGCGCGCGGTCGTTCAATTCGCCCGTGCTCACTCCCGGTTTCGCGTGCTCGGCGAGATCGCGCAATATTTCGGCGACGATCCGTCCCGCCGCGCGCATAATCTCTAATTCTTTTTGCGACTTGATCTCAATCGGCATTTTGGGTCAACGATTTTGCAAATTGTTCGAACACAGCTTCGAGCGCGTCAACAGTCTGATCGGCATTCACTTCGAACAATAAATTCTGATCGCGAAAGTATTGGATCAGCGGCTCGGTTTGTTCGCGATAAACTCGCAATCGTTCCTGCACCACCTCCGGTCGGTCGTCCTCGCGTTGGATCAGCCGCGTTCCATCATGATCACAGAGTTGATCGTTCTTTGGCGGTTTACTCTTCAGGTTGTAGAGCACGCCATCGGTTGGGCACAGCCGCCGCGCCGCGAGCCGCTCGACAATCACCTGATCAGGAATATGGAAATAAATCACCCGGTTGATCTTACGACCTTCTTCCTGAAACTTTTGCTGCAGGGCAATCGCTTGACCGCGCGTTCGCGGAAACCCGTCAAAGATTACGCCCCGCGCGGTATCGGGCTGACGAATCCGCGCCATCACCATCGCGACGGTCAGATCATCCGGCACCAACGCGCCGGTGCCCAGAATACCTTTGACTTTCAGCCCGAGCGGCGTGCCTTGAGAAATATTTTCGCGAAAGAGATCACCACTGGATACATGCGCCAGTCCGAGACGGTCGCGCAGCTTTTCCGCTTGAGTGCCCTTGCCCGATCCGGGCGGTCCGAGAAAAATCAGGTAGATCGACTCGCGTGTCGTTTTGTTAAAGTCGTTCGTCGACACTGATTGGATTTGGCTCTGCATCGTCATTGATGTTCACCTACGCCGCGTACATTATTCTGACCAGTTCCCGCGAACGAACTCATTGGTTCGATCGAGATTCTTCGCTCCGTTCAGAATGACACCCCAACTCATTTCAAAAACCCGATTCCGCGCGGGAAAACGAGTCAGAATGACACAGCGTCGCGCAATTTCCATCAAGAAATTTCGTTTTTGAAATGAGTTGCCGTAACTTTATTTGATAAATCCCTCGTAATGGCGCATCAAAAGTTGCGCTTCAAGTTGCTTCATCGTATCGAGCACGACACCGACCACGATTAGCAGCCCCGTGCTGGAGAGAATCAAGGTTTGCGTTTGCGCTTCCCCGCGCTCGACAAACGGCAGCACAGCTACAAGCCCCAGCACTACCGCGCCGATAATCGTGATCCGCATCACCACGCCGTTCAGATACCGCGTGGTCTGTGGACCGGGGCGAATGCCCGGTATAAAGCCACCCTGATTCTGCAACACCTCTGAGAGATTCTGCTGCTGGAAAATAATGTAGGTGTAAAAGAAAGTGAACAGGAGCACCATAATGAAATAAACGGACGGATAGAAAATCCCGCGTTGGTCGAACAGATTGACGACCCCCGTCGCGATATTCCGTACCGACTCATTGGTCGAGTTCTGGAAATAACTGGCGATCACGCTGGGGAAAATCAGAATCGAAATCGCGAAAATCAACGGGATCATTCCGGCAGAGTTCACACGCAGCGGGATGTGCGTGCTGCCGCCGCCGTACATCTTCATCCCGCGCATACGTTTGCCGTACTGCACCGGCACGCGGCGCTGACCTTCATTGATATAAACAATCAAGATGATGGTCACCACTGTCACCACGACAAAGAGAAACAATGTCGTGGGGTTCGTCGCCGCCAACTGCGCGATTCTAAGCGGGATCTGCGCGACGATTCCACCAAAGATGATGATGGAGACACCGCTGCCGATACCCTGCTCTGAAATCAATTCACCCAGCCACAGCGCGAACATCGTGCCCGCCGTGAGCGTAACAATAATTGACCACGTCGGCAAAAATCCGGGCGAGGTCGGAGAGAACAAATTCAGCGCGTTGAATCCGGGCAGGACCGGCGGGCTGGTATTCGCCATAATCGAAGCTTGACCAATCCCTTGCAGCGCGGCAAGTGGAATCGTCAGCCAGTGCGTATATTGATTGATCTTTCGGCGACCTTGCTCGCCCTCTTTCGCCAGTGCTTCGAGCGGCGGCAGAATCGGCTGGAGCAACTGCATAATGATAGACGCGGTGATATAGGGGTAGACGCCCATCGCGACCACCGAAAAGGTCGACAACGCGCCGCCGGAAAAAATATCCAGCACGCCGAGCAGCGCACCGGTCGCAGTCTGATTGCTCGCGCCAAACACGCTCGAGAGCGCGTTCAGGTCAACTCCAGGGACCGGGATGTGCGACGCCACGCGATAGATGACCAGAATCGCCAGAGTAAAAAGAATCTTGCGGCGCAGGTCGGGCAATCGCCAAGCGTTTCGTACTGCGTCTAACATTTAAACCTCCGTCACGCCTCTCCGTCTCCCTCAACAAAAGGAGAAGGCAGCGGTTCCTCCTAGCGTACCTTGCGCGGACCGCGCGACCAGACAAGCTCGTTCGCGCTGCCGCCTGCTGCGGAAATTTTTTCTTTGGCGCTGTCGGAGAACGCGTGCGCGCTCACCTGTAGCGCTTTCGTCAATTCGCCGCGACCGAGCACCTTGACCCGCGCGGATTTTTTGATCATGCCGCGCTCAAGCAATACCGCCGGCGTAACGTTCGCGTTCGCGTCAAAGCTATCGAGGGTGTCGAGATTCACAATGTCAAATTCTTCGCGGAAAATATTTTTGAACCCGCGCAAGTGTGGTAGACGCCGAACGAGGGGCAGCTGACCGCCTTCAAAATACGGTCCTTTGCCGCCGCCCGCGCGTGCCTTTTGTCCTTTGGTGCCGCGTCCGGCGGTCTTGCCCTTGCCTGCCGCAATGCCTCGCCCCTTGCGTGTCTTTACTTTTCGTGCGCCCGAATTCGGGCGCAGATCGTCGAGTCTCATAGTTAGTTCCTAGTCGTTCGTTACTCGTTGTTAGTTGTTCGTCGTTCGGCGCTGGTCGTTATGTCCCTTTCGCTTCGCTTCAGCGATCTCCGCGCCGCTCCGACATTCTGCATCGGTCATTGTTCATTGACCATTGTTCATTCCGACATGCTGCCGTCACTTGTTCTCTTCGACCGTGACGAGATGAATCACTTTTGCAATCATTCCGCGGATGGATGGAGAGTCCGTATGCACGACCGTCTGCCCCAATTTTTTCAACCCGAGCGCGGCGATGGTTTGCTTTTGATCTTTTTTGTAACCGATTCCGCTCTTGGTGTAGGTGACGCGAATTTTTTTCGCGTCTGGATTATCAAGAGTCGCCATTTTCTCGTCTCCACGGCGGGA
>JBBSHK010000216.1:0-5745 GCA_038253185.1 Anaerolineae bacterium
AGGTGCCGTCGGGCTGCTGCTTCGCACGCAGCATTGCGACCGCCTCGGCAAGTCGCGGGTCCGGCTCGTCCCCGGCCGCGCGGAAGTAGTCCAGGGCCCGCAGCACGTCGTAGTGCCACCAGGTCGGGAAGGCGAAGCGGGTCCAACTGCCGCCGCCCGCGCGATCTCGCTCGATCACCTCCCCGGTCGACCGCCGGCGGAAGAGGCGGCGCTCGAGGAGGTACTCCTGCCCCCGGAGACGAGCCGCGGTCACCTCCGGGCTGCTCCCGACGGCCCGTTCGTACTCGAGCAGCGCCTCGAGCACGCAGATCGTGGTGTTGAACGACGACCGCGTCGAGCCGTTGGCAGCCTCACAGTTCCAGCCGCCGTCGGGCAGCTGCTCGCCGAGCAGCCGGTCGAAGATGCCCCGGACGTCCTGGCCGAAGTAGGCGCCGACCGTCGCCACCTGACCGTTGATGCAGGGCTCCACCTCCCCTTCAAAGAAGGCATTGCCGTCGCACTCCAGCGGGCCACATCCCTGCCAGGTCACGCCGTCGCGGACGAGGCCCACCGCGCGGCGCGCTTGGTCGCTCGTGGGATCGAGACCCATGTCCCGCAGCAGCATCAGGACGTGCATGGTGGAGTCCCACCCGCGGTTCCACGCCGCGCCGCCCCACCTCCCGTCGGTCGCCTGTAGGGCGAGCAGCCGCGCGCCCGCGCCCTCGGTGGCGACCCGCGTGCGCTCGGCGGCGACCTCGTCCGCGAGCGCACCGATCAGGTCCTGCATCGCCTGCCAGCGGATCGAAGGGTCCGAGTCGAGCAGCCACTGTATGACCGATCTCTTTGGGTTCGGGACTTGCCGTTTGGGTGGGTTGGTCCCCATCTGCTGATTCCTTCTTACTTTGGTTAAAAGACGTTGTTGGTGGCCTAACGGTGTGCGTTACCTGCGCTGGGGCGGACGGCGGATCGCCGTCCGAGTGGAAAAGACCAAGGCGTAGAAAATGCTTGAAAACGGCGCAGAATCCCCAGCGTCAGGTGCACGCTTTGTTGGGCGGGCGAATGTTTCTGGCAAATTACTTGCGCGGCGGGCCAGGGGTTCATGTTGTTGCACTATTAACATCTATTCTATGCCGAGTGTGCTTCTCTGTCTACGTTCCTCCTTTCCTCAAAACTTTGTTTCTTTGCGCGCGTGAAAATCCGCGCCCTTGCCCACACGTGTATCAATCGGAATGCCCGCCGCGCACAATGGGCACTCGCTTGCGCTCCACGATGGAAATTGAACGGACGCGAGTGCAAGGAACTGTGCGCCGAGTTTTTCACTATTCACATTGCGCGCATCGCGATTGACTAATGCGCCCATCGCAACCACCGTGCCGCCTGCCGTGCGTACAGCGTCCGCCGTTTGCATCACCGACTGCCCGGTCGTCACAACATCTTCGACGATCAAGACACGCTTTCCGTTCACAAATTCATCATAACCGCGTCGAAAGACTTGATGGCCATCGGCGTCCTTCTCGCAATAAACGCCGAGGACCTGATGCTGTTTTAACGCGGAAAGGTGGTAAGCGACCCATTGTGAAAGGATGATGCCGCCGAGCGCAGGTCCCACGACGACATCCACATCGAACGAGCTGCACTGTTTTGCGAGCGCTCGAGTGAGCTGGCGAGTCGCTTTGGTGTGCGGATACAACGCGTCTTTATTGATATACTCCCGCCCATGCCGCCCGGAGGTATAAACAAAATGCCCGTCGTGCAAAATCGCGCCGACCTCTTTCAAGACACGCAAAACAGCTGCTTCATCCATTTCGTTGCGAGCGTGCGGCATTAATCTCAGCTTTCAATTTTTGTGCGGCTTGGCGCGCGGCGGCTGCAAAATCTTCGCCGCTCGACGCAAAGATAATGCTGCGCGAAGCACTCACGATCAGGTGATTGCCCGCGCGGCTCAATCCCGCACGCACCGCGTCACCCACCGCGCCGCCCTGCGCGCCGATGCCGGGGACAAGAATCCAGCGATCGGGCAAGTACGCCCGTACCTTTTTCAAATCATCAGGATACGTTGCACCCACCACCGCGCCAAGATTCGGATAAGGCCGCTGAGCGATTTTTTGCGCGAGAATTTCAAACACCGCGCGGTCGTCCACGCGTAAATCTTGCAGGTCACGCGCACCGGGATTCGAGGAGCGCACGACGACAAAGGTCAGGCGGTCCTCGTACGCCGTAAACGGTTCGAGGGCATCGAGACCGGTGTAAGCGATTACGGTCGTCGCGTCCGCGTTCCAGTAATCAAACATGGCATGCGCGTAAAAACGGTTCGTGTTGGGAATGTCGCCACGTTTGACGTCGAGGATGGTCACATGGTCGGGATGCTCGCGCTGAAAATATTCCAGCGTCTGTTTGAGTGCAATTAGTCCTTCGATTCCGCGCGCTTCGTAGTGCGCGCTCTGCAGTTTGTACGCGCACGCGAGGTGATGGGTTGATTCGATGATCAGGCGATTGAATTCAAAGATTGGCTCAGGATTTTCCCGAAGAGGCCGTGGGATGCGTTCCCATTCGGGATCCAGTCCGATGCACAGCAGACTGTCGTTCTGCCGCACGATCCTCTCAAGCTTCTCAGACACGCGCATTAGCTGTCATCCGTTCGTCAATCTCATGCGCCAAGTATGGATTCACCATGGCACCGGTGACCGACTCGATGAGGTCTGCTCCCGCTGCACGCATCTCGACGAAATCCTCCGGGCGTGTGACGCCGCCCAGCCCGATGATTCTATAGTCATAATTTTCTTCGCGCCGAATTTGTGCGAGCAGGGTCACTTGCTCAAGTGCGAGGTGCTTAATCGGTCGTCCTGCCAATCCGGCAGTCGTCCGTCCGGGAAAAGCGGGCGCGCCGCTTGAATTGAGTACGACGACAGGTTCGGAATTGATTGCGGTGATGGCGTCTATCGTGTCGGCCACTGCAGTAACAAATCTACTGGCGGCTTCACGCGTCGCAAAGCGACCGACCTTGACGAAAAGCAATATGCGGGTCGCGACGCGGCGCACCGACGCGAGCACCTGTGCGGACGCCATGGGATTTTGGTAAATTTTCTCCGCCGGGTTCGCCACATTTGGGCATGAGAGATTGACTTCGAGGGCATCCGCGCCCGCTTCGAGCGCGAGATGCGCACACTGCGCACCGTCCTCTGCAAATTCATCAAGACCCGCGCCCGCCTCGACCGTGCCGGTGATACTCACGACGAGCATTTGTCCGCGGGCGAGAGATTTTTTCGCGCGCCTGAAATCCTGAATCCACAGCTCCGGCTCGACGTACGGATTGCCAAACGAATTCACCAACGCGCCCGTTTGTACGAGCAAATCCGCGTCCGGATACGCGACCACGGTGGTCGGGATTTCTCGCGCCACGTAGTCTCTGACCGCGAGCACGTGCGGACAGGGGTGACCCTCATAACGATGCGTGCGGACGGTCTTCGTCGTGAGCACACTGAACCCGAGACGCGCGTAGAGTTCAACCCAGCGCGCATTCCACAGCAGCCCCGCGCCAACGCCAAAGGGTGAATGCAGCTTCAAGCCGCAGAAATCGTATGCGGGTTCACCCCACTCCATTGTGGGGAATTCTCCGGCGAATTCAGGTCCGTCGCGATAATTGTCTTGCCACGTCTTGTGGAGGTTATAGGTCGGGCGCATACTCAACCTTTGGACGCGACGCGCGCCGCCAACTTTTCGAACAAATCCTGCGCGACCTCGACATCGGTAATCAGCGTCGTGCCACTGTCGAGAGCGGTTTGACGAATCAGCCGTCCATCGGTGAACTCACGACTCTCACCCCGTGCCCGACGTGGGTTGCGCGTGGGAATATTCACGATGAGGTCAAAGAGGTTTTGCCCCAGCAGGTCCTTCAGGTTGGGGCGACCGGGCTGGCTAATCTTGTGAACCAGCGTTGAGCGAATATCGTGCCGTTGCAAAAAGTGATGCGTCTTTTCGGTCGCATACAGCACAAACCCGTCCTCGGCGATCTTTTGCAAGGAGGGCAGCAGCTTCCGTTTGTTCTGACTCTTGCCAATCGAGAGCAGCACCGCTTTTTGGTGGGCGATCATCAGCGATTGACCGCGGCGGTTGGTGTCCCAATCTTTGGTCTGCTCCGCCATCAAGCTAAAGACCGAGCAGAGTCGGATATCGCGCTGACCCATAATGAATTGCAGCAACCGCTCGTTGCCGAGTCCATAGCCGGCGTGTGGCTGGGTGCGCCCGGCGCGAATAATATCTTCGACGTACCATGTGAAATCACGGTACGAGCCGCCGCGCGCCCGATGGAGTTTGAACATGGTGGAGCCGAGCAGGCGCTCTTTCAATTTCTGACCATCGTGCTCGCGCACTGCCGAGCCAACTGCTTCGCCGGAATAGGGCAGAATCAAATCTGCACTCAAGACCACACGCGAGTCCGCCTGCGACACTTTCATATTAAAGAACTTGATCTCTTCGGGATAACGCATGATGAAAACGGGACGATCTTCCGACGGCAAGTGGGGATTCTCCGCCCGCGCCTGCTCATTCAGCACGCGGACAATTTTTTGTTCTTGCTCCGCGACTAAATCCGCGCCGAACTGGAGCGCGGGTTCACCTTGCGCATTGAGCAAGCGAATCGCGTCGGCGTAGGTGATTCGCAAAAATGGATAATCCAGCGCCTTTGACAATTCACGCACGTTGCGTCCGTAGATTTTCTTCAACATGGTGCCGTGCTCTTGCAGCAACGCGCAGATGGTGGCTTTGGCGGCGGACTCGATGTGCTGCAAGAGCGCTTCGTACATCCTCGCTTCGTCGTAAGTCGCGTTCTTGGCGGCAACCATGGTCCAATCAAATTCTTCCTCAGTGAGACGAAATTGGCGCAGATGACGTTCATCTTCAAGTTCTTCATCGCGTCCGCTGTGAATCATCGTGTAGACGCCGGAGAAGCGCTGTAGTGCCTGTTCGAGCGCGAGCTGTCCCGTCTGTGTCATAAAGAGCGGGAGCGCCTGACGGTTACCGATCTTGAACAGCGTATCCACATTCTCACATGCGCCGGTAATGCCGACGATTTGCGGCACGTCCACGTATTGCAGACCGGCGCGTTGATAATGCTGGTGCGCCGAACTGTAGAGCGTCGCGGCGAGGCGAATCACATTTTCGAGCTGTGCCTCGCGCTCCAGCGTGCGTGTTCCACGACCCGCATGAATCGTAAGCTTTGTTCGCATGATCTCCTCCTGGTAAAGCGTAGCCTCACGGCCCAAAGATTGTGAAAATCACGAATCTGCTACGCTGCCGCGCCCGACAATTTGATCCGTGCGCGCGGCAGACAAAAAAAGAGACCGAAAAATCTCAGTCTCTACAAATGGGAACGACTCCAACGCCGCCGCACAAGGCGCAGCGTGCAGTCACTCACAGGCACAATTAAAAATCCCGGCATGTCGCTCCGGGTTTCTACTATACCAATACTTCTGGATGATGTCAACTTAAAAATTATGTACAATTGCGCCGACTATAAACATTTTCCTCCGGCGTGAGCTAATGGCGCGCGTGCTTTTGCAAAATACTCACACAGATATTTATCATGTGACGAAATAAATAGGGACGTTGAAAGCGCTTATCGAATTGGTGTGCCGTCGGAGAAGAAAAAGTAGATTGCATCGAAGCGAATTTCGAGATTAAAGGTAACCTACTTTCTTGTCTTCTAGGCCGCAGAGAGGTAATGTTATAGGATACGAAAAAATTTCGTATCCTATTTGTCTTTTCCGC
>JBBSHK010000217.1:0-5739 GCA_038253185.1 Anaerolineae bacterium
CCGCCGCCTGATGCTCGGCACGCAGCTTCTGCACCAGGTTCAAGAAGCTCATCTTGGCGGCCTCGAGGCCGTCGACGATCTCGCTCGTCTTGGCCTGCAGAAAGGAGTGGATGAGCAGGAACGGGATCGCCACCATCAGCGCGAAGGCGGTGTTGTTCATGGCGATCGAGATCGAGGCCGAGAGCATTTCCGCCTTCTCCGCCGGATTGACCTGGGCCACCGCGGTGAAGCCCTTGATCAGGCCGATGATGGTGCCGAGCAGGCCGACCAGGGTGATGACGTTGGCGAAGGTGGCGATGTAGTGGGTACGCTTCTCGAGGCGCGGCACGATCTCCATCATTCCTTCTTCCATCGCCGCGTCGTAGTCCTCGCGGCGGCCCGGGCTCTGCATCCGCGCCAGGCCGTAGTTGACGATCTTGCCGACGGCCGCGTCGGACGTCGCGGTGATGCTTTGCACGTCGCGCAGCTGGCCCTTCTGCAGCATCGGCAAGACCTGCGACCAGACCTTGCGGTTCTCATTGCGCGCCTTCGAGAGGAAGATGAAGCGCTCGATCGCGATCGTCACGCCGAGGGCCATGATGAGGGCGCTCGGGTAGATGAAGAGACCACAGTCCTGGAAGAACTTGATGGCGGTGCTGAGGGGGTCCATGGCGATGACTCCGGGTGAAAGCGGTGAGGCTGAAGAACGGTTACTTGGACGCGGCCGGTGTGGCGGCGGGAGAGGCGGTCGGCGCCAGCGCCGGCGCGAGGGCTGGCGTCGGTGCGGCGTTTGTCGGCTTGTTCGGCAGGGCGCCAGCGACGCGTGACTGCATCTGGCTGTCGTAGCTCACCTGGCGGCGAAAGACGTCGCGGTCGACCGGCGAAAGCGCCTCGTCGAGAACGCTGACGAGCGGCCGCCCGGCCAGATCACCCGGCCCGGGCTTTTTCCAGGGCACGATGTACAGGACCTTGGGCAGCTCGCGGTTGCCGGTGATCTGACTGCGGTCGAGATCGGCACGGTCGATGCTCGGCTCGCTCGCTGCCGGAGCGGCAGACGGGGCGGAACGTTTTTGCGCCATGGCCGGCGCGGCAACGACCGCACCCGCGACGACGACGATGAGGGCTGCGCAGCAGCGATCGGGCTTCATTCCTTTTCCTTTCGCGCCGCGACCAGCGGCGAGGGCGCAGCCGATTTCCGGTTCTTCAAATCGGCAACCCACTTTGTAACCGTCGGGTCGCCGTTGGGTAGCAACGCCAAGTAACGGCTGTAAAGGTCCAGTGCACGCGCCCCATCGCCAAGGTAAAGGTCGTAGAGGATTCCCAGATTTAGCATCGGCGCGGCATAGCGCGGGTTGAGCGCGATCGCCTTCTCGTAGGCATCGCGGGCCTTGCCGAACTGCCCGGCGAGGCGGTAGCTGACCCCGAGCTGATTCCAGTAGACCGCTTGCCGCGGGTTGATCCGGACCGCCAGCTCGAGCTCGCCGACCGACTCGGTCAGCTTGCCGGCGCGACGCTGGATGACGCCAATATTGGCGTGCGGGCCGCCGAGGTCGGGATGCGCCTGGGCGAGGGCGCGAAAAGCGCGCTCGGCCTCTTCGCTGCGACCGCTGCGCAGGGCGCTGCTGGCGTCGTCGAAGGCGCGTTGCACCTCCGGGCTGACCGGCGGACCGGCCGGGGCGCTGCGCTCGCCCGCAGACGATGACGAGGAATTGCCTTCGCGAGCGTTCCCACCCGGATCGCCACCACTCGCGCAGGCGGCCAGCAGCGCCGCGCAGCCGAGCGCCGCCAGCAGCCGCAGACGCTCAGCGGATCGCATCGACCACTCCTTCGCTGATCTCGTTCTTGCCGTAGCGAACGGGCTTGAGCTCGCGCAGGGCATTGTACTTTTTCCAGAGCTGGATCGGATGTATGCTTATCGCGCGCCGATGAGTACGCCGTCGTTCAAGGAAATGCTGGGCATCTGGCGCAAGGTGACAAAGGCAGCAGATCCATTTCTCGACAGTTTGTCGACACCGACTCTGCAAGAGGAATTGTTGCGCGACGGTAAAGCCGTTGGTCAAACGCTCGGTTCGGCGCTGCGGCGCGTGACGTATCATTACTGGTTTCATACTGGCGAGATTCAAGCCATCCGGCAAATGCTCGGGCAGACAAAATTGCCCGAGTACGTCGGCGCGATTGAAGCGAAAGCGCCGTATCGACCCGAAGCGTGATTTTCACCGAGCCAAACGAGTTTTCAGATTAATGAAAGAAATCGCGACGGTCAAGAACCTGTATCTCTACCCCGTGAAATCGATGCGTGGCGTTTCGGTCAATGAAGCGCATCTCGGCTTGAACGGATTCTACGGCGACCGCCGTTACGCCTTTGTGCGACAAGAACTCGCGGCGTCGGACGGATTCCCCTGGATGACCGGTCGCGACAAACCGCGCATGATTCTGTACGAACCGCGTTTCGAACGCGCGCCCACGCCGACGGACGATTCTCCTCCGCTCATTGTGCGCGCGCCGAATGGCGAAGACTTTTCGATTCAAGACCCGCGCCTGTGCGAGCAGCTAACGCGCGAATTCGGTCACGCATTATTCTTGCTCAAGAACGCGCGCGGCAATTTTGACAGCCAACATCTTTCGCTGTTCAGTCTCGCCACGCGCGATTATCTCGCGCGCGAAACCGAATCGCAAATCGACGCGCGCCAATTCCGCGCGAATATTTATTTAGAGCCGCTGGAGGGATTCCCTTTTGTCGAAGAGGAATGGGTCGGGCGCGTGCTGCGGATTGGGGAGGCACTGGTCGGCGTCACGAAAAAAGATACGCGCTGTATGATGATTAATCTGAATCCCGACAGTGCGATGCAAAGTCCGCAAGTCTTACGAACAGTAACACTCAAGCACAATCAGCAGGTCGGGATTTATGCCAACGTGATCGCGCCGGGAGTGATTCGCACCGGCGATGTGATTGAATTGATGTAAAAAGTAGGGACAGGTCTGAGACCCGCCCCTACAGTTTTATCACGCGGGTGTTGCCTGTCGCAAGCGTTCCGCGTACTGCTTTTGATAATACTCGCGATATTCCTCGCTCTTTAATTTTCGCCACCACCATTCATTTTCCACGTACCAATTAACTGTTTCACGCAGCGCGTTTTCAAAATCCTTGCGCGGTTCCCAGCCGAGCGCGCGCAGTTTGGTCGTGTCGAGCGCGTAACGGCGGTCGTGTCCGGGACGGTCGGGCACGCGTCGCAGCAGTGAATCCGGTTTATTGAGCAGACGCAGCATTAGACGAATCACGTCAAGGTTGTGCTGCTCGTTCTCCCCGCCGATGTTGTACGCTTCACCCAACTTGCCCTGATGCAAAACTACATCAATCGCGCGGCAGTGGTCCATCACGTACAGCCAGTCACGCACCTGCATCCCATCGCCATAAACCGGCAGCGGCAAATCATCAATCGCATTCGTGATAAACAGCGACAGTAATTTTTCGGGATACTGATAAGGACCATAGGTATTCGAGCCGCGCGTGACCACTACCGGAGTTTGATACGTGACAAAGTACGAGCGGGTCAAAAGTTCGGCGGAGGCTTTGCTGGCAGAGTACGGCGAGTTTGGCAGCAGCGCGTCTGATTCTTTGGAATCACCTTCGGGCACATCGCCGTACACTTCGTCAGTCGAGACCTGATGATAGCGCTCGATTTGAAATTTGCGCGCGGCTTCGAGCAGAACATACGTACCGTACACATCAGTGCGGATGAACGCGTCGGCATCGAGAATGGAACGATCGACATGCGACTCTGCAGCAAAGTTTACAATCGTGTCAATGTCGTATTTACGAATCGCGCTCGCGACAGTTTCCGCATCGGCGATGTCGCCGCGCACGAATTGATAACGCGCGTCGTCGAGGTCACGCAAGTTCTCGAGGTTGCCCGCGTAGGTCAGCTTGTCGAAAACGACGAGCCGGTAGTCGGAATATTTCTCGAACATATAATGCGCAAAGTTCGAGCCGATAAATCCCGCGCCGCCGGTGATTAAAAGATTTTTCATTGACTCTCCCTACAACTCGAGGCTGAGACGCAGAGAACCTAATTTATCTCGGCGTAATTTGCGATTCGATCCGCATTCCGAAATCCCAATCCGAATTCTTACAGCCCGACCTGACTGTGGTCGCCGAGCATCAGCTTGAGCGTCTTGGTTTTTCCACGCGCGCCGCTGATGTGAACGTCGCGACCGATGAGACTGTCCGAGATGCGCGTAGGCAAATCTTCGAGACGACTGTTTTCCAAGACGATGCTGTGCTCGATCTCGCAGTTGCGGATCACACAACCATAATTGATCGACGTGTACGGTCCGACGTACGCGTTTTCAATGCGCGTGTTCTCGCCGATGATGGCGGGTCCGCGGATTTTTGAATTCACCACCCGAGCGCCTTTTTGCAAAGTGACGCGCCCCTCGATCTCCGAATCGTGCCATTCACCTTCGTCGCTCGGCTCTAATTTTTCCAAGACGAGCCGATTCGCTTCGAGCATATCGCCGATGCGACCGGTATCAATCCACGTGCCCTTCAACAAATGCGCGCGCACGTTTCGCCCCGTGTCGACGAGATATTGAATTGTGTCGGTGATTTCCAATTCACCGCGCGCGGACGGTTTGATGTTATTCACCGCGTCGAAAACTTGGGGACCGAACATATAGATTCCGATAACGGCGTAGGGTGAAATGAACTGCTTGGGTTTTTCAACGACGCGCAGCACGCGCGAATCGCCGTCGAGCACCGCGACACCCATACTGCTTGGGTCTTTCATTTCGTACAAAATAATCTGCGCGTCCATTTCACCGTCGCGGAAAGCGTTGACCTGTGAAACGATACCGCCGCGAATAAAATTGTCGCCGAGGAAAAGGACGAACGGCTCGCCCGCCAAAAATTCTCCCGCGATCTTGATGCCATGCGCGATGCCGAGCGGCTGCGGCTGCATGATAAAAGTCACGCGCGCGCCGATTTTCGAGCCATCGCCGACGGCTTGCTTGACCTGCTCACCGGTGTCGGGCGAAATCACAATGCCGATTTCGCTGATGCCCGCTTCGACCAAATCTTCCAGCGCATAAAAGAGGACGGGTTTATTCGCGACCGGCACGAGTTGTTTCGCGCCGGTGTAGGTGAGTGGGCGCAGACGTGTGCCTTTACCGCCGGAGAGGACGAGACCCTTCATTGGAATTGCGGATTGCGGATTTCGATTTCAATCAAAAATCAGAAATCCTAAATGTAAAATTACTTTTCTTCCGCGTAATAGTACTGGAAGGTGGAATCGTATTTCACATTATTGAGGACTGTGCCGATCAGACGAGCGTTGACCTTTTCCAAAAGTTCTTTGGCTTTGCGCGCGTGCTCGCGTTTCGTTTTGCCCGCGCCGATGACGAGCAGTACGCCGTCCACTTTGGATGAAAGTAATGCCGCGTCGGTGACGGCGATGATTGGCGGGGCATCAAAGAGCAGCACCTCCGCCCGCGTCAATAGTCCCTCGATGATTTCACTCATCCGGCGCGAGCCGAGCAATTCGGAGGGATTTGGCGGCAGCGGACCACTCGTCAACAGTTTGAGATTCGTCACCGGCGTATCTTGCAGCGGCGGATTCGCGAGCAGCGATTCGTCGCGAATCAGGTCGGTGATGCCGGTGCTGTTGCGCGCGTTAAAAATTTGATGCTGCGAAGGGCGGCGCAGATCGCAGTCGATCAGAATTACTTTTTTGCCCGATTGCGCCATCGTCACGGCGAGATTCG
>JBBSHK010000218.1:0-5716 GCA_038253185.1 Anaerolineae bacterium
ACTCCATTTGAAAGCCATGGTCGGTCACGTGAAATGCCATATGCTCAAACGTGTTGTACTCGCAATGTGTCAGCGCATCCACAATCTGTGGTCCGCGACTCGTCTCATCCCAACCCACAATCGCCGACGCGACCACGTTATCGGTATCGTCGCGTACTTGAAAAAGGGGAAGTACTCTTTCTGCTCAAAGAAGGACGCGTGCAGTTGTACCGTCTGTCGCCCGCGGGGAAAAAGTTGGTCATCGAGGTCGTGGAGCCCGGCACGGTTTTCGGTGAAGTAGCATTGTTTGGTCAGGGTCTCGAAGATGCTTTTGCCGAAGCGCTTGACCCTTGCGTCGTGTGTGTGATGAGCCGTCGCGATGTCGAGCAATTGTTGACGCGTCATCTACCTATGATGCGTCAGCTGTTGGAAATTGTCGGACGGCGATTGATCAAGGCGGAATCGCGGTTGACGGAAACCTCCTGCTTGAAAATCTCCGGGCGCATTACGGCAGCGCTGCTGCGATTGGAGCACAAGTATGGGAGCGAGATTGTCGGTTACTCCCAATAAGACCTCGCCGATTTGGTTGGCACCTATCGTGAAACTGTAACGGTGGTACTGAATCATTTTGAACGGCAGCATTTGATTGCGGTGGAACGCAAACAGATTGTAATTACGCAATGTGCAACTTATTCGCGTTTTCAACTGTCATTTCGAGGAGCGCAGTCTGCGACGAGAAATCTCAGCGTGAGGCGCATCGAGATTTCTCACTTTGTTCGAAATGACAAAAAGAGTTGCACATTGGGTTGTAATTCTCGATTATGTGGGGTTGCGCGCCATCGCGGCCGAGAATCCGTCTGTGCAGAGAGTTGGCACCGTCAAGTCGGCGCTGACGCCTGATCATCTCACGCGTGACGACACGCGCACTTAGCTGTCGCAGATGTAATCTTTCTTACAGAGATAATCGTTCAAGCGATGTAAAGTCAATATAGATTCGGGCGGTTGCGCGGTCCGGGTCAGGGTTATTCGGATCGCACGACCGTCCGACGAATCAAAGGAGGAATGTATGGCTACTTATGTACCTAGTACGACAACCGCGGTACGTTCGCACTATGGTTGGTTGGATGGTCTCATCGGCGGCTTGATAGCAGGGATCGTGCAAGGCATGGTCGGCATGATGGGAACGCTGGTGATGGGACAGGGACTGTTCTGGCCACTTGTCCTCATCGGGTATGCGTTTCAGCCGCTCGCCGAGAATCCGAGCCAGGATGTTGGTCATATTATGCTCGGACTCGTTGTCCACATGGTCTTTACGATGATGCTCGGTTTGATGTTTGCGCTCATCGCGGGCTATCTCCCGCGCGCGTTGCCGCTCGTGGTGTGGGGCGTCATCTTTGGCGTGGCGATCTGGGTCATCGACCAACTCGGCGCGGAGTACGCGACCGACCCGACGTTGGCGGTCAAGATGAATCAGATTCTGTTCCTCGTAACGCATATCGTCTATGGCGCAGTGCTCGGGTGGTGGGTCGCGTCCCGCGGAAATAAAACCGCCACGGCATGAGCAATAGTATTCCGTCACGCGCACGCGTGGAATGGAATCAGCGCGGGCACCGCGCGTCAGCCAGTGACTTGAACTGGCGCGCGGTAGCAAAATACGGCGCGCTGGGCGGCAGCGTGTCAGGACTCGCCTTCTCAGTCGCGGGCAGCGTAATGGCATGGCTAATGGGAATGCCGTGGTTGGCATGTGTCGCGATGGTCGCTGCCATCGTGATGGGTCCCCAGGTGATGGAGTCCGCTACCAGTACATCAGTTGGTGCAATCCTATTGTGGGGCATGGGCTTGCATTTGATGTATGTGATTATCACGGGGGTATTGTTTGCCACACTGATCGGGTTCTTATCTAAGATTCGACGCAGTGGGCGCGCGGTTTTCGTCAGCGCGTTGCTCTACACGATGATCTTGTGGCTCACCAATTTTTATTGGCTCGCGCCGCGCTTGGGATGGTATTGGTTCCCCGCGATGACGCAAGTGTGGTCTGAGTTTATACTGCATGTGGTGGTGTGGGGCGGCGTACTTGGTCTATATTTTTCCCGTCCGTCCGTACGTCTGGCACTAATGCCCAGCGCTGATTGACGCCGGGTCGCGCTTTGATGCGAGCTGAACGCGCCCTCTTCACCTCGGCGATTGGATGAGCGCGTTGTTTATTTTGGCGGGATCGAATTTAGTGGAAGGTGGTTCAAGTTGGACAACCGGTTTAGGTTCAGACGCGGGATTCGGATGCGCGTAGGGTTGGCTGTTGCAATTCTGATTTCGCTGGCTTTAGTAAATGACGCAGCTGTTTTGCATGCGCAAGAGCCTCAGGGTGGACGCAAATTCAATCCAAGCGATATCGTGGTGGCGGACGGATACAAGATTGAACCTATCTTGATGAACCTCAGCGTGCCGACCACCGCGCTGTTCGACGGCAACGATTTGATTATCGCGGAATCGGGCTGGGTCAATACCGCGCCCGCGCGTATCCTCCGTATCAAGCCCGATTGGAGCGTGAACGTACTGGCAAGCGCAGGTCTCGAATGGCCTGTGACCGGACTTGCGCTGAAAGATGGACAGCTGTTTGTTTCGCACAAGGGCAAGGTTTCCGTCGTACAAAATGATGGCACACTGCGCGACGTTATCACGGGCTTGCCCTCAAACGGCGACCATCAAAACAATAACATCGTGCCGGGACCGGACGGAAAGTTTTATTTGGGACAAGGTACGGTCACCAACTCCGCTGTCGTCGGGGTGGACAGTTACATTTTTGGTTGGCTGAAAAATCATCCCGAAGCGCATGATGTGCCGTGCAAGGATATTACTTTGGTCGGGCAAAATTTCGAGAGCACGAATCCGCTGACTGAAGACCCAAACGACAAGGCGACGACCGGCGCGTACAAACCCTTTGGTCAGACGAACCAGCCCGGCGAAATGATCAAAGGCGATGTCAAATGCAACGGCGCGATTCTGCGTTTCAATCCCGATGGCTCGAACTTGGAAGTGGTCGCGTGGGGTTTGCGCAATCCCTTCGGATTAGAATTCGACCGGAACGGGCAGTTGTGGGCAGCCTATCACGGCGCCGATGTGCGCGGCAGTCGCCCGATTTTCAATGACCCCGATTATTTGGTCAAGGTGGAACAGGGCGCGTGGTATGGCTGGCCCGAATTTTTCGATGGCAAACCCGTGACCGACGAACAATTTCACGACCCGACTAAACCGAAACCCGAATTTTTGTGGAAAGAGCATCCGCCGCTTGCAAAAATTTTTACGACGTTCCCGACGCACGCGGGCGTGAACGGACTCGCGTTTTCGCCGGGCAAAAATTTTGGTTTCGATGGTGACGCATTTGTCGCCGAGTTTGGCGCTTTCACCGTGGTGACGACGGGCATTAATGTCAACGCCCCGGGGTTCAGTATTGCGCGTGTTGATATGAAGACGGCAAAGGTCAGCGATTTCGCGAGAAATGTGCTACCGGGGCCGGCGTACATCAATCGCCAATTTGGATTTGACCGCCCGTCAGATGTGGTCTTTGGTCCGGACGATAGTTTGTACATCGTGGATTGGGGCGCGTCGGTGATTGGGACTGAGGGGTTGAAACTGGTGCCGGTGACGGGGTCGGTCTGGCGCATTTACAAAGACGGCGCGCAGCAGGCATTACGTCCGAATGGTCCGCTCGGCATTGTCCCGCCGCCACAGATTCCCGAAGCGCAGCGCAAGCCCGAAGTCAGCAATGTCCCCGAAGCCTATCTGTCGTATGCGCCCGTGCTGCTCCTCCTCGGCGGCGGCGTGATTGTCGTGCTGCTTCTAATAATGGTAATTGTGCGCATCATGCTGGGGAAAAGGCGCGCGGGATAGTCCTCTATGTCTATGGAAAATCGAGTCGCCGTCATTACGGGCGCGACCGGCGGACTAGGACGCGTGGTTGCAAAAATATTGGCGGCGCAGGGCGCGCGGCTTGCCCTGATAAGTACGAACCGGGAGAAATTAGAGGAGCTTGCGCAAGAGTTGCAACTGCGCGGCGAGCAGTGGATGAGTTACGCGGTCGATCTGGGCGACCAGAGGGCGGTGAACAACGCCGCCCAAGCCGTTCTCGAAAAATTTGGGCGTGTGGATGGGCTTTTACATTTTGTTGGCGGATGGGCAGGCGGCAAGTCGGTCGTGGATGTTGAGGTTGAAGATGTCACCGAAATGCTGCAACAACATCTGTGGACGACTCTATACCTTTCGCAAGCCTTCGTGCCGAGTCTGCTCGCGAACGGCTGGGGACGCATCATTGCGATTTCGTCGCTCACGGCGACGCGTCCTGCAGCCCAGCGTGCGCCATATGCGATTGGCAAAGCGGCGCAGGAAGCGTTAGTCCTGACATTGGCTCAGGAACTCGAAGGGACGAATGTCACAGCGAACGTGCTCGTCGTAAACACGATTGACGTAAATCACGAGCGTGAGCGCGCGCCGTCTCCCAAAAACGCGACCTGGGTCACACCGGAAGAAATTACATCCGCGATTTTATACTTGTGCTCCGACGACGCTCGGATGGTGAACGGCGCGCGGATTCCACTATATGGCAGCCCCAAGCCCTGACCTCAAGCGCCGCAGCCTGCTCCCGAATCAATTGTCTATCGAGCGAAGCGCATCGAGAATGTTATGGACGGTCGGACGGTCACGCGGTTTGAGCCCCAAAAATCGCCAGACAATTATTCCGTCGGGGCGCACTATGAATGTTACCGGGTACGGGATGTGCCCGTGCTCTGAATGGAGTGTATGATATACTCGATATAGATGAATCACCCGGAGCTCAGGGTCGGCGAGGAAGGTGAAAGGCGCGCCACGTTTGTTTTTAAAGCGCGCGGTTTCGTCACTGCCTTGGGGATTAATGATCCAGATGCTGGCGTAGCGCGATAATTCGGGGGCGTGTTCAATCAACTGCACGAGTTGATGGTTGCACCAGCTTCACCATTCACCGCGCATAAAAACGAGAACGACAGGCTTGCCCAGGAGCAATTCATCCACCAGCGTCCTCGTCCTGCCGGTTTCATCAGGCAGGGCAAAATCGGGTGCTGCTTCGCCAGTCACCGGCGCCGATTTTTCGCTGGGGTGTTGCGATTGCTCTTCCATGGATTAATTTTCCTCTTGGCGGGGTATGCGGCGGGGAGGCGGGAGAGCCCGGATCCAGCTCGGGCTCGCATATGTGACAGTGACGCTGCATCCCGGACTGTCTGTAGAGTGTAACGGGAACGCGCCCTACACGATACGCTCCCATTTATCTGAATCACATTGAACCTGAATGTTTGGCGTGGTCTTCGGGCGCTTCGCCGGAGTGACTACCCGAACCCATACGATCGGACGGGTCGCCCATTTGTGCCATATGGACTTGCGCTTTGTGCTCGTTCAATTCTTCTTCGGAATCAAATGAGGCGTCGCCCATTTCGCATTTGAACGGCTTGGTTAAATCATGTTGTTCCATGTTCTCACCTCCTTTCGAATGTTGAAATCGATGGACAGAGAATTCGAGCGCCGCGCAAATTTGGGAGTTGCGCAGGGCACTGATTCGCGCGTTGGGTGTTATCTCGCAAACTATGCGCCGAACAGATACAATCAGGGTCGAACTGGAGCCACGCTGAGATCATCAAATCTTTTTACTTCGCTTCGTCGCTTGTGGCAAAAAACCAAGAGTGCGAGCGAGAACTTGTCCATAAAGATAGTA
>JBBSHK010000219.1:0-5670 GCA_038253185.1 Anaerolineae bacterium
AATAACTACACAGGAGCGCGTGCATAAAGACATCTTGGTCAGGCGCATCGAGGGCAGCACTTGCATTGGACATCAGTATCGGTCTAGTCGGCGCAGGGCGTATGGGCGCAGTCTATGCGCGCCAACTCGCCAACGGTATCGGCGGCGCGAAATTGCTCGCGGTCGCAGATATAAATGAACCCCAGGCGGCAACGGCTGCAGCGCAAGCAGGTAAAATCGCAAGCTATCCCGACCATCGCGCGCTGCTTGCACGCCAAGACCTCGACGCCGTCATTATCGCTACCCCGACCAACACCCACGCCGAGATCATCCGAGATGCCGCCGAAGCAGGCAAACATATTTTCTGCGAGAAACCGCTCGCGCTCACATTAGAGGATTGTGACGCGGCAATCACGGCAACACAAAAAGCCAAGGTCAAATTGCAAGTCGGCTTTATGCGGCGCTTTGATCGCGCCTATGCCGCCGCCAAGCAAAAAATTGAGGAGGGACTGATCGGCGTTCCGGTGATGTTCAAAGCAACCAGCCGCGACCCGAATCGCAGCACACTCGAATACGCGCGGCGCGCGAACAGCGGCGGGATGTTCATCGATTTGGCAATCCATGATTTCGATATTGCGCGCTGGCTGATGGCGAGCGAGGTCGTCCGCGTGCACAGTGAAGGCGGTTGTCTCGTGTTTCCTGAATTGAACGAGGTGGGCGATATTGACAACGCCGTCATCAATTTACAATTTGCGAGCGGCGCAATCGGGAATGTCGATGCGAGCCGCAACGCGGTGTACGGTTATGATATTCGCGCCGAAGTGATTGGATCAGAAGGCAGCCTGATGATTGGCAGCTTGCAACAAACGCGGCTGCTGGTGCTGACGCCCGCGGGCGTGACACACGATACCATTCCATTTTTCATGGAAAGGTTCGGCGAGGCGTACCGCGCCGAGATTCGCGACTTTGTTTCCTGCATTGTCGAGGACCGCGCGCCGGCGGTAACAGGACGCGATGGACGCGCCGCGACCGCGATGGGGATTGCCGCGACGCGTTCATTCGACGAACAGAGAGCCGTAAAGTTGAGCGAAATCGAACCGCCACGATGAGGACAATCAATGAGTGAGATGATTCCGATACTCGAAGCGCGCGGCATCAGCAAATATTTCGGCGCAGTGACGGCGCTCGAAAACGTTAATCTGAGA
Organism: Anaerolineae bacterium; assembly: GCA_038253185.1. Classification (GTDB taxonomy): domain Bacteria; phylum Chloroflexota; class Anaerolineae; order UBA4142; family SHND01; genus JBBSHK01. Next base: position 1,185 of record JBBSHK010000219.1, read on the forward strand.
TTGATGCCGGGTGAAGTGCTCGGCGTCGTCGGCGACAATGGCGCGGGCAAAAGCACGCTGATGAAAATTCTCGCGGGTCTCTACCAGCCGAGCAAAGGTGAATTGCTCGCGCAAGGTCAGCCGGTGCATTTTCGCAGCCCAAAGGATGCGCGCGATCGCGGCATCGAAATGGTCTATCAAGAACTCGCGCTGGCGGGCAATCTGCGCATCGACGAAAATATTTTTCTCGGGCGCGAACAAATGCGCCGGCTGTGGGGTGTTGTCCCTCTGGTAGACCACACCGCGAACGCGGCGCGCGCGCAAGAGCACCTCGACAAATTGCGCATCCGCGTCAAGAGCGTGCGGCAACGCGTGGAAGAATTATCCGGTGGTCAACGTCAGGCGGTCGCGATTGCGCGGGCGACGGCGTTCGACGCCCGCGTCGTGATCATGGATGAACCGACCGCAGCGCTCGCGATCAAAGAGGTGGGAAAGGTGCTCGATCTGGTTAAGGATTTGAAAAATCACGGCATCGGCGTAATTTTCATCAGCCACCGTCTCGACGACATTTTTTATGTCTGCGACCGCGTGATGGCGCTCTTTCACGGACGCAACTTTGCTGAAGCGCCACTTGGTCAAAGCAGCCGCAACGAAGTCATCGGCTGGATTATGGGCAATAAAACCGGCACTGGAATCAAACCTGCGGCAGACCTGAACTAACGTGACGGAATCACATCAATGGCAACCTCGACAGCAGAACTTCCCGAAAGCACACGCGACAAGAGTCTGACCGTCCGTATCATTCCCTTTGTCGATCGCTACGGCGCGCTGCTGCTTGTCGGGGTGATGGGTTTCGTGTCATATCTGCTCGAGCCCGATGTATTCCTCACGTGGGGCAACATCAGCAACATCTTCCGCCAGATTTCATTCAACGCAATCCTTGCCATCGGCGAATTCATTGTCATCGTCACCGCTGGAATCGATCTCTCGGTCGGCTCGGTGCTCGCGCTCGCGATGATGACGACCGCGGTGATGACGCGCGACGGCTATCCGCTGCCCCTATTAATTGTCGCGCCGTTCATCGTCGGCATCGCGTCCGGCATCGTCAACGGGCTGGGTCTCACGAAACTTCATCTGCCGCATCCGTTCATCATGACCCTGGGTACGCTCAACATCGCGCGCGGCTTGACCAATCTCATCTCCGGCGGCGTGCCGATCAGTGGTTTGCCCGATGCGGTGCGCTGGATGGGCGCGAGCGACATTCGTATTTTCAACCTTGACGTGCCCGTTAGTATTTTCGTCATCGCGATCACTTATTTCATCGTCTGGATCTTCTTGCAGCACACGCGTACCGGGCGTCACATTTATGCCATCGGTGGAAATCCACAAGCCGCGCGGGTGAGCGGCATCAATGTTGATCGTACGTTAGTGCTGGCGTACGCGCTGTGTGGAATGCTCGCGGGATTCTCTGGACTCTTACTGGCAGGGCGTACCAACTCGGGGTTTCCGAACGCAGGTCTCGGACAAGAACTCGACGCGATTTCAGCGGTGATCATCGGAGGCGCGAGCTTTTTCGGCGGGCGCGGGACCGTGCTTGGCGTATTCGCGGGCGCGCTGGTGATTGGCTTGATGCGTAACGTTCTCAATCTGCACAACGTGCCTGTCTTTTGGCAACAGGTACTTATCGGCGTCGTCATCATCGCCGTGGTATATCTTGATGTGCTGCGCCGCCGCGCAGGTTCGGCGAATGCCTAGGAGGTGATGCCTGTCGTCGAGATTGCATAATTCACTTTACGCGTAGTTCATCGAGGAGTTCAGAAGGTTTTAACCAACCCAATACAGGAGGAGAAAAAAATGAAAGCTCTCAAGCTCATAACCCTATTGCTCGCGGCTGTCGGGATACTGGCAGGCTGCGGCGGCGGCGCCTCGGCACCGACCAACGTGCCTGCTGCGACGAGCGCGCCTGCCGCGAAACAGCCGAAAGACATAAAGATTCTGGTGGACATGAAAGGTCCCGGCGGTGGTAACCCGTTCTGGGCGGCAGTAGAAAAGGGCGCGACTGATGCCGCCAAGGCGACAGGCGCGCAAGTCACGGTGCTGGCGCCACCGCAAGAGTCCGATGTCCCGTCGCAAATTTCGCAGATCGAGGATCAGATTTCTAAGGGGGTAGATGGGATTGCTATCGCGCCGACCGATCCCGCCGCACTCGCCCCGGTGTTGCAAAAAGCGATGGATAAGGGCATCAAGGTGGTCTTTATTGACACGAAGGGCACCAACCCGGGCGTTACCTTCATCGGGACGAATAACGAAACGGGCGCGAAACTCGCCGCGGACTATATGTGTAAAACATTAAAGTCGGGCGACAAAGTCGCAATCCTGCAAGGGATCATTACCCAAAGCACCGGTAAAGCGCGCGCCGATGGAGCGCACGCGGGTCTAGCCGCGTGCGGTCTAAATATTGTCGCGGAGACTCCGGCGGAATGGGATACGGCAAAGGGTCAAGCCGCCATGGAGGACATTCTGACCAAAAATCCGGACCTCAAGGGGGTCTTTGGCAGCAACGACAATATGGCGCTCGGCGCGGTGCAGGCGATCAAGAACGCCAAGATGACGGGGAAAATCGTGGTCGTGGGCTTTGACGCGAACCCCAATGCCGCGGCGGCGGTTCTCGCGGGCGATATGAATGCAACCGTGGCTCAAGCTCCCTCGAATATGGGCAAGCTGGGTGTCGAGAACCTCATCAAGTTGATTCAGGGACAAAAGATTGACCCTGTGATTGACACCGGCACGGAGCTTGTGACAAAAGACAACGCCGCCAAGTACAAATAGACCGGAACGCAGCTCGCGGCACAATTGGAACAAGCCACTCTGTCTCCTCTCCTGAAATGGAGAGAAGGCAGAGTTTTTTTGACTCCGAACCTGCGCAGAGCAGTATGAGGATTGAACGGTCATGCCCGACGAGGCGCTCCCCTATGACAAGGGGCACGATCTTTTTGAAGAATCATACCTAGGAGATCCGACTGTGCGACCCCCTGCCCAGAAAAGATTATTGCGCCTCCAGCGTTCGGCGGGTTATATCACGATTAACGGCGAACCGCCTGCACGCCAAGGCGATCAGATGAGCTTCTTGAGTACCATCGAGTCGACGTGCGCGAGGTCGCGAAAGTTTCTTGCGTTTGACCGCAGCATCCAGTCCGTGCGGCACATATAGGCAGCGTATTTGGCGTGGGAGGCTCCTTGAGTGTGATGGGTTACAGATGGTTTCACTCAAGGATAGTCTAAATCGCTTACCTAGCAAGACTTGTGTGATAGAGTACTAGCGGGTGTCTGCAAAGGGACAAGTACTTGTGATGGCGGAAATTACAGACGGCACGTCGTGAGCGGGATCGTCTGGCTGCTGATCGTGTGGCATTCAACGCGCCAGGCGATGCAAACGCCTTCTGCCATTTTGGCATGGAGGCGGCGACCCTCTACTGGGAATCCGTCGCGCCGGTGTGGATCGTGCTCTTTGGAATCCTTTACATCCTCTGGTAATCCGGGAGTTGCAACACAGCGCCTTCCGATGCCGATGAGACAAGCGCCGCATACCGCGCAAACACACCACTGGTGTAATTGGGCGGGGGCACGCGCCAATTCGCCCGGCGCGATTCGATCACCTCGGGCGCAAGTTCCACATTCAAACTCCGCCCCTCGATGTCAATCGTGATCACATCACCCTCTTGGACTATCGCAATCGGTCCACCGCGCGCAGCTTCAGGTGCGACGTGCCCCACCATCAAGCCGCGCGTCGCACCGCTAAATCGTCCGTCGGTGACCATGGCGACCTCCTGCCCCAAGCCTGCGCCAAAAATGGCGGCGGTCACATCCAGCATCTCGCGCATGCCAGGTCCACCACGCGGACCTTCGTAACGAATCACTACCACATCGCCCGCGCGTAGCTGTCCCGCTTTCAATGCCGTCATTGCGTCTTCTTCGCAATTGAACACCCGCGCGGGTCCACGCTGAAAGAGTCGCTCGTGTCCGGCGATTTTGATCACGGCGCCATCGGGTGCGAGATTCCCGCGCAAGATTTTGATGCCGCCGCTCGTTTTTTTCGGTTGACCGAGTGGGAACACCACGTCCTGCCCGGGCGTTTCGACCGCCCTTCGCGCCTCTTGCGCGAAGGTTCTCCCACTCACCGTCAATGCTTCGCCGTGCACTACGCCGGCTTCGAGCGCGCGCTTGGCAATAACCGGTATTCCACCAGCGCGATCTACATCCGCCGCGGCGTGTCTGCCGCCTGGCATCAAGTCCACATACAAGGGGGTGCGCACGTTCACGCGCTCGAAATCGTCGAGCGCGAGTGGGACGCCGGCTTCGCGCGCCAACGCCAGCAGATGTAGTACCGCATTGGTCGAGCCGCCGGTCATCGCGACGCTTGCAATCGCATTCTCAAATGCCTCGCGGGTGAGAATGTCGCGCGGCTTGAGGTCGCGCTGCAACAAGTCCATCACCAGTTTGCCCGCGC
>JBBSHK010000220.1:0-5668 GCA_038253185.1 Anaerolineae bacterium
ACCAGCGCGCCTTCCGCCGCGAATAATTTCGCGGTCGCAAGTCCGATCCCGCGACTGCCGCCGGTGATGAGCGCGACTTTGTTTTCGAGTTTCATATCTTCACCCTCTCCCGTCAAACGGGGGAGGGTTGGGAGGGGGCGTCACAGCACCATCTTCTCTTCTTCACCGACAATCCTATTCTCAAACCGCGCGACGCTAAATGGATTTTCGATCCCGCTCATTTTTCCGGTCAGCAAATCGGCGAGCACGCGACCTCCCGCCGGACTTGCCATCACGCCGTGACCGCTATAACCCGTGTTGAAATACAGCCCACGAATTTGTGGGTGCGCGCTTACAATCGGTTTCGCGTCCGGTGTCATATCGTACTGCCCCGCGCGCACGTCGAGATCGCTCCGGCGCAAACTGTTCTCGAGCTCGCGCCAGAAGGGTGTAATCCGCGCGACGCCGTCTAATACGCGCGCGGGGAAATCCCAATCGGGCGATAGCTCCTCACGCGCGATGTCCGGCTCTTCGGGAATTGCCCACGCGAGAATCGCGCCGTGTCCGTCCGGTCGCCAATGCGCGCCGGTGTCCGCGTCAATTGTCATCGGCGCGTGGCGCGGGATCAGCGCGTGTTCCTTTATCGCCGCACGTTGGCGTCGCACCAAACTAATCGGCAGCTCGACTCCGACACTCCGCGCGAGATTTTTGGAAAAGGGTCCTGTGGCAATGACCACGCGCGGCGCGTAAAAATTCCCGCGGCTCGTGTGTACCCCTTCAACTGAATCGCCGCGCAGCAAAATTTCTTCGACGCCTGTGTCGAGAAAAATCTCCGCGCGGCTTGCCTGTGCGTAATGGTAGGTCAGTTCGTGCGCGCTGAGCCAACCATCACGCGCGCGAAATGTCGCGGCGGTGATCTCGGGCGCGAGAAAAGGAAAATGTTTCCGCGCCGCGTCGCCGTCCCACAGCTCGACATCGTTCAATCCGAGCGTCCGCTGCAACTCGACGCGCCGCCGCGAATGCGCGTAACCTTCAGCCGCGGTGGTGACGAACAAATAGCCTTGCTGCACCAGCCCAATATCGGCATCCAGCAATCCTGTCCGCTTGCGAAAGTTTTCAAAAAAGTCGATACTCTCCAACATCATCGCGATATTTTCCGCGTCGGCAAATTGCGCGCGGAACGCGGCGAGACTGGCGGAGGTGGTGAGCGCGCCGAGCGCCGCGTGTTTTTCGAGCAGCCGCGTTTTGAATCCTGCGCGCGAGGCAAAGAACGCGCTCGCCGCGCCAATCACCCCGCCGCCGATGATGATTAGATCAGCTGTGTTCATATCCGATCAAAATACGCCTCGCGCAATTCGCCGCGATGCGCCGCCCACGCGAGCTCAACCCAACCGAGTTCGCGGCGCGCGAGATTTTCAGGCAACTTTTCGCGCGCAAAGAATCCCGCGTCGAGTGTTTCCACCGGATGCCGCTTCATATCCCCGCCGTCGAGGCGACAATAAAACACGAGACTGTAAAAATGCATCCAGTTCTTTTCAGCCGCGCGCTTGCGAATGTCGTACACCGCAATCAGTCGTTGCGGTGTGACACTCAGACCGGTTTCCTCCAGCACCTCTTTCGCCGCGATCTGTGCGGGCGAATAGCCGACGTCTGCCCAGCCGGTCGGGTAGAACCATTGCCCACTGAGGCGTTGAATCAGCAGAATTTCATCCCGGTCATTGAACACAACCGCGCCGACGCCAACCTTGGGCGTCACGTATCCGCTTACGCCCTCTCCCACCTCGGCGCGCCAGCGCGCGAAAAATTCGTGCGACAAGCTCGCGTCCAAATCGTAAGTTTCGGTGGCGGCAGCCATCTCTGCCGCGAGCTTTAACATATCATCGTAACGTTCGCGGTCGTATGCTCCCGGTTCGAATGCCAATCCGGTCTGCGCGGTCGCGCGCAGTCGCTGTATCCACAAGTCGATTACTGAGGAGAGCTGATTCATTGTAGGTTGACGCGCGCCGAATCACCCCTTCAAGGGGAGATAAAAAATTATAGCGCAACTGAAACGCATTGACAACGTTGTGAATTTTGGGTTGTCATTCAGCGCGGTTCGTGATAAAATTTTCGTATGCCAGTCAACGAGGATATTAAAGCAAGCGGTAACGGGCAGGATGCGGGCGCGAGCGCTCCGCGCGCCAGCGGCGAACAAGGCTGGACGTTTCGCGGTTACCAACTGAATGCCGCTGAATTCAACACCGCGATGGTGCATCTATATCGCGGAGAAATTCAGCGCCAGAATACGTGGCGCAATCGCCTCGACGCGACGACCAATTGGGCGATCATCACCGCCGGCGCGGGAATTTCATTTGCGCTCAGCGACCCGACGCATCATCACGGCGTGCTCCTCGTCAATATGGGACTCATCCTCATTTTTCTGACGATCGAGGCGCGCCGCTATCGCTATTTCGAATTGTTCAGTTATCGGGTGCGCTTGCTCGAAACCGATTTGTTTGCGGCGATGCTGGTGCCGCCCTTTCATCCGTCTGCCGATTGGGCGGAAACCCTCGCGACCTCGCTGCTGCGTCCGCGATTCCCGATCAGTACGTGGGAAGCATTGGGCAGACGTTTGCGGCGGAACTATGCCGCGATTTTGTTGACGCTGTTCATCGTGTGGCTTTTCAAAAATTATTCGCAACCGTACCCCGCCGATTCGTCCGCCGAATTCATCCGGCGCGCGTCAATTGGTCCGATCTCAGGCGAATCAGTGCTTGGCGCGGTATTGGTCTTTGCGCTCGCTCTTACGCTTCTCGCCCTCGTCACGTTGAACTTGCAAGACGCGAGTGGCGAAGTGCTCGCGCAGCATCGGGTGTTTAATCGCTTGCGCATTGGAACACACCGGCGACCGGGAGCGGGTGCTCCGATGTCGCGAACGGGCGCGTGGCAGCGACCGAGCGGTCACCGCGAAGAATATATGACGATGATTATTTCCGAAAAAGGTCACGCCGTCGCGGAACAGGTGATGCAGGAATTGGGACGCGGCGTCACGGCGCTGCACGGCGAAGGAATGTACACCCAAAAGCCGCGCGAGGTTTTAATGTGCGCGCTGACCGAAACAGAAATCGAATCGCTCAAACGGGCGGTGCATGAGGTTGACCCTCAGGGCTTTATTATTGTAATGCCCGCTGCCGAAATCGCGGGTCGCGGTTTTATGCCGCTCGACGATGACGAAAAAATTAATCCGAATCCATTTTCAGGTTCGAGGTAGAGCCGACGGGTTGTAATGTCTGCGCGCGCGGGATTTGTCCTTATCAAACTTTTTGCTGCCGGACTTTTGTTTAGTACCAACGCGGGGCGAGGCGATCTCGCGGCGCGGCTGGTCCTCATCGCGCTCGTGCTGAGCGAGACCTTCACGCCGCAAGCAATCCTCTCCGGTCCCGCTCCTGCGGTGGGCGTATAACTCTTGTCACTCCCCGAATTCGGCGTGATGCTCGTCGCCGCGCTGGTGCTTGCGCCGGTCGCAGTTAAATTTATTCCTCATCTGCGGCACTCGCCCGCGTTCGATAAACTCTTGTTGTTCTCCAGCGCGCTGCTCGCGTTTCTCGGCGCGTGGCTCGCGCTCGGGCTTGCGCGTGCGAATGGTGAAAGCGGCGCGCAGAGTGCTTTCAAAATTGCTGAAGTGCCAGTCCTTCCGGTGCTACTCGGCGCAATTGTTGGCGCGGTGCTGCTCGGCGCGCTGCTCTTCATGCTCGACCTTTTCACGCCGACGTCAGACGAGCTGGATGAAATCGACAAGCCATCGGACGAAGCGCAAATTCCTGCGGACGCGAGCAATCACAACACCTCGTGACAAAATGGAATTCGTCAACCTTCCTGCGGGCGAATTGATAATGGGGGATGAGCGCTTGCGCGATGCCTCGCCCCAACATCGCCTCCACCTCCGCGCTTTTTCAATCGGCAAATTTCCTGTGACCAATGCCGAGTTTGCAGAATTCATCGCGGCGCGCGGTTATTCCTCCGAAACGTTTTGGACGACGATGGGCTGGAAGTGGTTGCAATCGCGACTCGGCGCGAAAGAAGAAGCGACGCCGGGATTCTGGCGCGATGAGAATTTTAGCGCGCCGCTTCAGCCGGTCGTCGGCGTGTCATGGTACGAGGCGGTCGCTTTCTGCCATTGGCTCGGCGCGCGTGAGAGCGCGAACTTTCGATTACCAACAGAGGTGGAATGGGAATATGCGGCGCGCGGCGCGGACACTGCGCGCAATTTTCCATGGGGTGAGCGTTACGAACGCGGGCGCGCGAATACGGCGGAGATGGGATTCGGTTGTACGACGCCCGTCGATTTTTTTCCCGGCGGCGCGAGCCCGTTCGGCGTGTGGGACTCGGCTGGAAATGTGTTCGAGTGGACGTTATCGAAATGGGGCGTGAATTGGCAAGAACTGCAATTTGTTTATCCCTATCGCGCCAATGATGGACGCGAAGAAATCGAGGGCAGCGGCGCGCGGGTGATGCGCGGCGGCTCTTGGTTCAATCTGTATACCGAAGCACTATGCGCGTACCGCTCGCGTTATCTCGCCGGCTCGCGCGGCAGCAATATCGGATTTCGCGTGATCAAACAAACCGCGTAGAATTTTTCTACCGATACTGCGGCAATAGCTCCTACTCACGCCGCAACCCGATTCAGAACTTTGCCGAGTGCGTTCAAAACTTCTTCGATGTCCTCTTCCGTCACAAAACCCATATGACCGACGCGGAAAATCGGATAGCCCATCCCTCCGGCGACCTCCACGCCGCGCTCTTGAACCAGGCGGGCGATCAACTCACTAGCCTTTATCCCTTCCGGCACGCGCACCGCCGTGACCGTGTTCGACGCGTGCGCGTGGTCGGCAAATAAATCCAGCCCCAGTTCGTGCACGCCCGCGCGCATCTTTTCACCGATGCGGCGATGTCGCTCGAAAATCGCGGGCAGTCCTTCATTCAACATCAGGCGCAGTGATTCACTCAGCGCGAAAATAATTCCCACCGCGGGCGTGAACGGATTAACATTTTTTTGCGCCGAGGCGAGCGCCATTCGCAAATCCCAATAATAGCGCGGGCTGCGCGCGTGCGCCGTCGCGTTCCACCCGCGCGGGCTGAGCGCGACCAACGACAACCCCGGCGGCGCCATGAAGGCTTTTTGCGAAGCGGTGATGAGCGCATCGATTTGCAGCGCGTCCATCGGCAGATCGACCGCGCCGAGCGAACTGATTGCGTCGACCGCGAGCAGCGGACGCGCGTCGCCCAATTTTTGCAGGGCGTGCGAAAGCGCGGCGACGTCATTACTCACGCCGGTCGAGGTCTCATTATGTGTCACTATAATCAGTTTGACGTCGTTCTCAGCTTGAACGCGGTCGATAATCCTTTGCGGGTCGATGGCTTGACCGGGCGCGAATTCCACGCGCACGACATTCGCGCCGAACGCGCTCGCGATGTCTGCCCAGCGCTTGCCGAACGCGCCGCACGGCAGGGACAAAACTTTATCGCCGGGTGAGATTAGATTGGCAAGCGCGGCTTCGAGTCCACCGGTACCTGACGCGGTCAGCACCAGCACTTCTTGTTCCGTTTGGAAAACGGCGCGGGCGTCGGCGCGGTCGTGCGCGTACAGCGGCGCGAATTATTCGCCGCGCTGATTGATCGTCTGGCGCGCGCCGGCGGGACGTACCCTCGG
>JBBSHK010000221.1:0-5653 GCA_038253185.1 Anaerolineae bacterium
GAATTTTTTTTCTATCTGATGCTGGGCACTATGATGATTCCGGAACAGGTGACGATTATTCCGCTATATCGCATCTTTCGCGAGATCGGTTGGGTGAATACGTATCTGCCGCTGATCGTTCCCAGTTTTTTCGGCGTGCCGCTTTATATTTTTCTGCTGCGCCAATTTTTCCGCGCGCTGCCGCGCGAACTCGAAGACGCCGCGCGGCTCGATGGAGCGAACTGGTGGCGCGTGTATTGGTCGATTGATTTGCCGCTGGCGCGTCCTGGGCTGGCGGTCATCGCGGTGTTCACGTTTTTGCAGGTCTGGACCAATTTCTTTTATCCGCTCATCTTTTTGCATTCGTCCGATCAAGCGACGCTCGCGCTCGGTCTCGCGGCTTATGCCAGCGCGCACACGCAGCCGTGGCACCTCGTGATGCCCGTTACGGTGTTGATGATGGTAGTGCCGATGGTCTTGTTTTTTTTCTTTCAGCGCCAATTTTTCTCCGGGCTCGCGCCGATCCGATTTTTCGTACAATAATCAGGCTTCAATAGATAGACGCAATACAATTTCCAACATCTCACTTCCAAAGGAGACTACTATGCAATCGCCGTTCCGCTCGCTCATCGTTCTGTTCATCTTAACCTTCGCGCTCGTGCTTGTCCTGAGTGGCGTTGAAGGATGCGCGCCCACCTCACCAACCGCTGCTCCGACGAATCCCGCGCCAAACCTCGCGCCAACGACCGCGCCAACGCTCAGCGGAAAAATTCGTGTGGCGCATTGGGAGGACCCGAGCACGACCGAGTATTACAATCAACTGCTCGCGAAATTCCAACAGCAGTATCCGAATGTTCAGGTCGAATATGTGACCGCGCCGACGGGTCAATATATGGACAAGCTCAATGTGATGCTGGCGAGCGGCGATCCCGCCGACGTGTTTCTTGCGGGCATTGGTTTTCCGTACACCTACCAAGCCGTGCAATCGAAAACGTTCGCCGACCTGACCGACAATTACACTCGCAAACTAAAAGGACAACTGCTTGAAACCGCCGTGACGCCATGGACAGTGGGCGGCAAGGTGTACGGCATTCCTATCATCGTCGAAACGACCGGCAATCTGTGCTTCAACAAAAAAGCGTTCGACGATGCCAAGCTCGCATATCCGAACGATCGTTGGACGCCGAACGATTATCGCGCAGCCGCGCAGAAATTGGTGCAGCGCGACGCGTCGGGCAAGGTCACGCGTTGGGGCGCGCTGCCGGGCGCGGACTTTTTCTACATTTCGGTGTACATCATTTTGAAAAGTCACGACGGCGAGGCATTCACGCCCGACGGCAAGAAATGGGTCGCGGGGCTCGATCCATTTTTGAAAAAGAATGTCGAAGCGTTGGAGCCGTACATCGCGATGGGCGGAGTGGACAAGTCCGCGCCAACTCCGTCGCAAGTGCGCGAGCTTGGCTTCGGCGAGGGCATGTTTGAACGCGGCGAGGTCGCGATGCGCCACTGTGGATTTTTCCTTTTGCCGCTCTTTAACAAGATCACCGCATTCGATTGGGGCGCGGTCGTGAACGAGCGTTGGCCCGAGCATCCGTACGTTGGTCTCACGCCGCTCGCGCTGGCGATGTCCGACACGTCTAAAAATAAAAGTGCGGCGTGGGCGTTCATCAAATTCGCGACGAGTCCCGAGGCGCAAACACTGCAATTCAAATTGACGGCGCAGCTTCCGTCGAATATGCAAATATTGAATTCGGATGCCTTGACGCAAGACGCGATGTTCAAGCATATGGATATGAAGGCGTGGATCAAGGACGCGATGGCGAATGGGCGCGCGCTGCCCGGTCCTGCCGATACACCGGTAGCGCCGTTTTCGATTCAAGGTGTGTGGGAAGCCTCGATGGACAAGGCATGGAAGGGTGACATTTCGGTCGAGCAAGCGCTGAAAGAAATGCAGCCGAATATGGAAAAACTGTTTGCGAAAGAGGCGGGGCAGTGAGAGAAATTGCAAAAGGCACACAGTGTGTTTGTCATTTCGAGGAGGGTTTGGTGAACGCAAAGCGTTCGCAGGCGACGAGAAATCTCATCGGTGTATAGACCGAGATTTCTCACTTTGTTCGAAATGACAGGTAGGAATCGCGCATTAGAAAGCAATTTTATCCTTGTGCCCCACGTGCTTTTGTGTGAATAAAAATGTCCAGCGCGGTGCCGGTCAGCTCTGAATTCAATATCGGAATGCGCGTCCACTCCCCCGCGCGGGCGAACTGGTTTGCTCCGCTCGCGGTTTTCGCGCTCGCCCTCGCGCTGCGTATTGCCGCGGTTATGTATTGGAACTTTCGCGGCTTGTACGGGCTCGATGCCTACAGTTATTACGATTATTCAATGGCGCTGCGCGAGGCGCTGCTGCGCGGTCAGCCCCTTCCGCATTTTTTCTGGCCCCTGGCTTATCCCGCGCTGGTCGTCCTCGCCTCTTTCTTCGTCGGACAAAATCCTTTCTCCGGACAAGTGGTGAGTTTGGTATCTGGTTCGCTGCTTGTACTCTTCACGTTTTTGTTGGCTGAAGAGATCGCGCGGCTCGGAAATTTTGACGAAAGGCGCGGACGATGGGTCGCCTGGATTGCCGCGCTGTGGCTGACGTTCTCGGCGCAATTGATTCAGTACAGCACGGTCATAATGGCGGATGCGCTGGGTCTCGCGCTCGCGGTAGGCTCGGCGTGGATGCTTACTCGCTACGCGCGCACGCGCGCCGCGCGTTTTCTTTATCTTTCGGCAGCGATATTAGCCTTCGCGTTTCTGGCGCGCATTCAAATGGCGCTGTTGATTTTTCCGTGGACGGCGTTCACGCTCTCTATCTGGAAGAGTGATCAAGGTGATGCGACGCTTACGAGCAAGCTGCGCGCGGGAGTCATCGCGGGAGTCAGCGGCGTCCTGATTGTTGTGCCGTATCTGGTATGGGCTTGGCGCGAGGCGCAGTTAGGATTGTCCTCCTATGCCGCGGATCCGGGCTTTGCTCAATGGAATCCTTTGAACCTTTTCCGTCGCGACTTTATCACACCCGACGGTCACTTGCAGTTTCCGTACCCGAGTGGAATTTATTACGCGGTTGCGGCAGTGCGCGGCGGCGCGCTCACACCGTTCCTCATTCCCTCTTTCGTTTTGGGAGTCATTGAATTGTGGCGGCGGCGCGCAGTCGGCGTGTTGATTTTTTTGCTCGGCTGGTGCGCCGCGATTTATTTTTTCATCGGTGGACTGCCGTGGCAGAACTTGCGCTTCGCCTTTCCATTGTATCCGCCGCTTGCCATCGTCGGCGCGATTGGTCTCAGCGCAATTGGTTCGAGCATACAAATGCCGCGCGTGTTATCACGTCTCGGCACCTTACGCGCGGTCATGCTAATGCTACTGTTGATTTTGGCAACTCAACTCACGTTGGGTTATCTCGAGCTGGACAAATTTATGACGACCACGCGCAACTATTCTGCTCTTGCCGAATGGCTCACGCGCGAGCTGCCGCCGGATGCGACGCTTGTCACTTTTACGATCAGCGAAATTCTGCAACACGAAACAAAATTGCACGTGCGCGAAATATATTTCGAGACGCCCGAAACGTTGACAGAATTGATGCACGGCGTTCACAATTACTTGCTCATCGACGTGTCAAGCGTCGAAACCCAGTGGGTCGGACGCGCGCCCGCGCTGGATTATGAATTCTTGCGTGACCGCGTGGGGCTGGAAGAAATCGGCTCGCGCCTGACCTATACGCTGTTTCAGATCAAACCATGCTGCTAAAAGCGCCTAACAAAACGTGAGCGTAGTAAATTTCATTTCCAAAATTCAGCAATCGGGAAGGATTTCCGCTTGGAGTTCTTCATTTTGTTAGGCGCTTCAAGTCAAATCGCGCGTGCGTTGGCATACCACGCGCGGCGATGTGGGGCACTCGCGAAAGAACTGAGGGTGATTGGCGCTTACGCGTTACTGACGGCGATCATGACCTATCCGCTCGTGCTCCATCTCACGCAGGCAGTGCCCGGTGGTGGTGGTGATAGCTGGCAGCTCTACTGGGATCTGTGGTGGGTCAAGCGCGCGCTGCTCGATTTGAACACCTCTCCGTACTTTACAACCGACGTCCATTATCCGTGGGGCTCGACGCTCTATTTCCATGCATTGATGTTGATCCCGAGTGTGCTCGCCCTGCCCATTGTCCTCGCCTTTGGCTTGACGGTCGCTTACAATTTCGTCGCGCTCTTTGCCTTTATTGCCGCGGGCTATGGCGCATTCAAATTGGTCTTTTATCTTTTGCCAGAATCATCCGCGCTCCGTTCAGAGCAGCGCACCTTCGCCGCGTTCCTTGCTGGAATTGTCTTTACCTTTAGCAGTTATCATCTCGTGCGCCTGCTCGGGCACCTCGACCTGGTCTCATTGCAATGGCTGCCCTTTTACGGGCTCTATCTTTTCAAGACCTGGCGCGAGCCGAGCTGGAAGTACGCGTTGCTTGCGGCGTTGTTTTTCGGCTTGACAACATTGACCAGCTGGTATTATGGGCTGTACCTCATTCTGTTCACAGCGCTGTTTGTCCTCTATCACCTTTTGGTTGAACGCCGCGCCACCTTACGTCGCGTGATGCGCGTGGGTGCCGCGCTGGGCGTGTGCACATTGGCGCTCGCACCCGTACTCGTCCCCATGCTCGCGTTGGGTCGGACGAGCGGACGCGTCGGTGATCCCGCGGGTGACACGCTGCGTTTTTCGGCAGACCTGCTCGCCTTTATCGTGCCTTCGCCACTACATTCTTTGTGGGGGCAAGCGCTCCTTCCGATTTATGAGCGATGGGTCTGGCAAAGCGCTGGAATAGAGTCGGTCGCCTTTCTCGGTTACATTCCGCTCCTGCTCGCGGCACGGTCCCACAAGTTGGTTTGGAAGCAGCAGAAATTTTGGTTAATGGTGTTCGCGTTTTTTACTATCATGGCGCTCGGTCCTGTCTTGCACGTTGCTGGTCAGACCGTCATGCTATTTGATCGTCCGCTGCCGTTGCCTTACAGTATTTTCTTTCAGTTGCCCTATGGTGATATTGTGCATGTGCCAAGCCGTTTCGCCGTAATGAGCAGCTTGTGTCTCTGCGTGATCGCCGGTTATGGGAGCGCGCTCTGGTTGAGGCAATTGCGCGAGGTGCCGACACGCGCCGCCTTTGCCGTGTTGGCAGGAGCGATGCTATTTGAGAATGCCGCCGTGCCTTATCCCCTGACGCCAGTCAACATTCCAGCTTTCTATAGTCGTTTGCAGGAGGATCCACGCCAGGTTGCGCTGCTCGAAGTCCCTATCCCGGACGATCCCAGCGTGTACAGCGCCCGTATGCTTTACCAGACCGCGCACGAAAAGCCGGTCTATGGGGGCTATCTCTCACGCGGGCTGCCGCCTTTGCCGATTGAGGCGCTTCCCGGATTCGCGCAGTTTAAAACGCTCTCACTTTCGGTGCAGGATATTGTCGCCTACAATAAACAGGAGCTGCCAATCATCGCGCAGGCGATATTGAATCGCTACAACGGCGGCTATGTGGTTATTGACAAAAAGCTCATGGACCGAACACAAGTGGCGCGCGCCCGAATCGTCGCCATGACTCTGTTTGATAGTGCCGCCCCCTTGTACGAGGACGATCAGACGCTCGCTTTCGCGGTGCCGCCGTCGC
>JBBSHK010000222.1:0-5615 GCA_038253185.1 Anaerolineae bacterium
AAAGAGTGAGAGAGGGAGATTGAGAGATAGGGTGAAAGGAAAAAAACGTAGCACTGGTTGACAGTGGCAGCCAAACCGATTAGAATAAAACACGTCGTTGTATTACGTTTCGATGACCCCATTCGTTTTTCCACTCGTCCGATTGAAACTAACTTAGTGTCTCGACCATTCGTCACACCGACGAAGATTCTATCTCACGGAGGGAGCAGAGATGCCTGTTAAATATAATGATTGGCTCAAGTACGTTTTACGCGCGGAGGGTGTCGACAAGCCGACGCTCATTCAGCGCAGCGGTCTGACCGCGCAGCGCGTGGAGGAATTGACCAATCCGACCGGCGGCGGTCCGAACCAACAAGAGATTGACAAGATTGCCGCCGCGCTGAATATTCCGAAGCAGAATATGGACCGCTCGTTGAAAGCGATGCAGGTCTATGACGACCTGAAAACTTTCAAGAACGACTGCGGCGGCGCGTGCTGTCCGTGGAACGCGCCGATTGATTAGTACCGGTTCGCACTACAGAGACACATCCGATCCACAGGATCGGCGGGCACAGAATAAAATTTGTGTCTTGGTGTCTTTGTGGTGAATTACAAGGAGGACATCATGGCAGTCAAATACGGTGATTGGCTCAAGTACGTAATGCGCGCTGAAGGTGTGAAAGAAGACCAGCTCGTACGCAAGAGCGGCTTGAGCGCGCAGCAGATCGATCAATTCATCGCGAACCAGCAAGAACCCTCACGCAGCGAGATCGACCAGATCGCGACGGCGATGAATATCTCCAAGCGGAATATGGACAAGTCGCTCGAAGCCATGCAGGTCTATGACAAAGTTCCGTTTCGCGACGCGTGCTCCGGCGGCTGCTGCCCCTGGAACGCACCGGTTGACTGAACGGTTTTCGCAAATCTCCACCGAGCCACGGCTCATCCTTTCTCTCGCAAATAATCTCAAGCGCCTCGCGGGAAGCGAACCATGAAAACGCTTTCCAAATCTGCGCGCCCGTTTACGGCACCCGCGGCGGCTGAAAAACTCGATCAGCTCGCCTACCTCGAACGCGCGTGCGCGCACCTCCTCGCGGGTTGGATTGTCAAAACGCCCGACCTCGAAGTAAAGATCGCGTGGGGTCAACACCTCGCCGCGAATATGGAACACGCCGCGCGTCTTCACGACCGCGCCCGCGCGCTGCGCGGCGATGAACCCGAAACAAAAATTCCCGCGGCGTGGCGCGACTCTGCGCGCGCGATTGATGGCTCGCGCGAGACAGTCGAGGTGCTGCGCGGGATTCTTTCGCTCAAGCAATATCTCGCCGCCGCGTATCAAGATTATTTAGAGCGCGCCGATCCGGTCGCCGACGCGGGTTCAATTCAGATTATCGAATCCGCGAACCGCGCCGCGCGCGCGCAAATCAAATGGACGGCGAAAAAATTACGCGCGGTGAACCGTAGTAACGGACGCGAGGTAGGGGTAATTCATGAATTGCCCTTACACAAATCGCGAAAGAAAGACGCTGCTGAAGAACTCACTTTCGATGACGCCATCTGGACGCCGCTCGACCGCGCGCCGCGTGTGGCGCGACCCGCGCAGATGCGCCGCGGCGAACCGGGCGCGCTGCGGCTCTTGCCGCTTCACCCGCGCTCGCGCAAGGACACCGGACTTTTTCTGCACAACTTTTTGAATGAAGAGTTCACCACGCTGGAGCTGGTCGCGCGCAATTCGTACGAGCATCCTGAGATGCCCTGGGCTTTCCACCGCGACAGCGCGCGCCACGCGGGTGACGAGGCGCGACACGCGCAGATGTTTGTGCGCGCGCTGCCGGACTTTGGCATCGAGTACGGCGACTATCCGATTTACACTTATTCGTACGAAGGCGAGTACGAATTTCCGGCAAATGCCGCGTGGGGCGCGGAGTATTGTGAGCCGGGGAGTCCACGCGAACTTTTGTGGCGTATCCTGTTGCGGCAGGTAGTACACGAAGGTCTCGCGCTCGACAGCACTCCCTTCGAAGTGAAGAAGCGCACGTATCTGAGACAACCGGAGCTCGCGCGCATTTTTGGATACATTTACGCGGATGAAGTTTTTCACGCGGGCGCGGGTGTCAAATGGAGCCGCTATCTCGTTCACGGCGACGGGGCGCAATTTGCGCGCGAGCGCGAGACTGCGTACAACTTTTACTCTGAGCGACTCAAAGACCGGCGCTTGACCTGGGTGGCGTCGCACCTCGAACAGGCAGCGGAAGAGGCGACGCAGCTTGACGAGATGTCGCGCAACTACCAATTTCCGTTCAAGATCGAAGTGAATGTCGCGGCGCGCCAACGCGCGGGGTTCAGTGACGAAGAAATTCGACGGGTCATTGATTCTAAGCTATAATAGCGACTCAGTTACAGGTTCTAGAAGGGATTTTCCAGCAGTGATTGCACCACTTCACGAGGGCGAAGTCATTCAAGGCGCCGAAGACTCTGGCGCTTATTTTAAATATATGTCCGAGTTCGTCGGTTTCACAGAAGACGACGCGGCGACCATTCGGCAGAGCAAGCCGATCATCGAAAAACATCTTTCCGAAGTCATCGACAAATTTTACGCGCACCTGCTGCGCTATCCGCCGACGCGCAAATTCTTTTTGAAAAAAGATGGCACGATCGATCAACCGTATCTCGAACTGCGGATGCGTCATCAGGCAAATTTTTGGCTGACGACCTGCGACGCGAATTTTGATGAACAGTACGCGCGCTTTCTCGATTACGTCGGACGCGCGCACACCTCGCGCGGCGCGGATCCGAAAATCTATATTGCCGAACGCTACGTCATCGGGCAAGTCGGGTTTCTTTCGCACGCGATCAGCGAGGCGATCACCAAAGAATTGCGGCACGTGGACGAAGACTTTGAGCTGCGCGCCACCGAATCATGGAACAAGCTGCTGATGATCGTGCTCGAAATGTTGTCGCGCGCGTACGGTCACGAGCGCGAAGCCGATTCGTTCGATCCGATCGTCGGCGTCGACGAATCGTCGGTCGAGCGATTGGCGCAAGAGGCGTTTCGCAAAGAGCACGACAAGAATCTGTTCGTCCCCTGCGTCGAGGTGCCGATTGCGAAGGTCGAAGACATTCCCGAAGGCGAGCGCAAACTGGTCAATGTGAACGGGATGTCGATTGGCGTTTTTCACCACAACGGCAAGTTCTATGCGCTGCGCAATAGTTGTCTGCATCGCGGTGGTCCTGTTGCAACGGGACGGCTTGAAGGCGACACGCTCACCTGCCCGTGGCACGGTTTCCAGTACAACGTTACGACGGGTCAATTGCTGGTTGATCCCGCGGCATCGCTCGACCACTATGACGTGGTGGTGAAAGATGGACAGGTCAGTCTCGAAGTACCTGACCCGAACGTGCAGCAACCTTCTGCCATCGTCGCGCCAACCGCGCCGGGGCAAATGATGATTGACGATGCGACCCAAAGTGCCGGCGCGACCACCGCACCGGCTGCCTCAACTATAACGACTATGACACCAACACTCCAAGCCAATCAATTCAAGGTCGGTGATGTCGCGCCGGGCGCGACCAAGCTCGTGCAGGTCGATGGTCAAGACGTGGCGGTGTACAACGTCGCGGGAACTCTATTTGCAACACAGGATGAATGTACCCATCGCGGCGGACCATTGAACGAAGGTGATCTCGACGGCAACATCATCACCTGTCCGTTCCACGGCTCGCGTTTTGATGTGACCACCGGCAAGGTCGTGAAAGGTCCCGCCGAGAAACCGGTCCAAACTTTTAAGGTCACGGTCGAGGACGGGATTGCAACGGTCACGAAATAATCTCTACCGAACTTTAGAAAATAAAACGGGCGAACTCATTCGAGTTCGCCCGTTTCGTTGTTGATTATTTTGATACGAGTCCGTTCAACAAGGACTTTTTGCTTGATTGGATCGCGCTTTGCAGAGGTTAAGATCAGTTATCACCGGACAAAGGCGAGATCTATGTCGCTCTCCACACTATCTACAATCTGCAGCTCATATCTCCGGCAAAAGATGCTCGATCGAAAGTTCATGTCCGACTTGAGTTATTTACTACTCCTCATCAGTGAGAGTCCTGCCAGAACGATCCCAGCGCCTGCTAACGCAAGCCAGACCATCGACATGCCATTAGAGCTACCACCCGTCGTCGGCAGCAACGTTGGTGACAAGCCGACTGGGGTTGCGGTTAGCCCAAATGCTGTTTGGTTCGGAACAGCCGTTGTGGTTTGTGCCTCGGCTCCGGGCATAGGCGTAAGCGTCGATTGATTTCCGCTGCCACCACCACCGCCACTGGGCATGGGCGTGAACGTCGGTTGATTTCCGCTGCCGCCACCGCCACTGGACATGGGCGTGAACGTCGGTTGATTTCCGCTGCCGCCACCACCGCCGGCGTGTCCGGGTGTCGCTGTCGGCAACAATGCAATCGCGGTTGCGGTCTGTATAGCTGCGATCACGGTCCGTGTGGCTGGGACCGCAGTCTTTGTAGCTGGTACTGGCGTTGACGTAGCCGGAGGCGCGCAGCCTTCGATGGAGACCCTGTTGTCATCCATCGTCACAGCACCATTTCGCGCCAACGCTCTACCGGGCAAAATATCTGCGCGGGTATTCAGGGTGATGCTGGTGAGCGCGAGAATATTTC
The DNA here is from genome assembly GCA_038253185.1 of Anaerolineae bacterium. Taxonomy (GTDB): domain Bacteria; phylum Chloroflexota; class Anaerolineae; order UBA4142; family SHND01; genus JBBSHK01. The sequence continues at coordinate 4,645 of JBBSHK010000222.1, forward strand.
CTTTAAAGGCAGTGGCTGTGCCGAGCGTCGCGGAACTGCCAACTTGCCAGTACACGTTGCAGGCAGAACCGCCATTGATCACGAGAACGGAAGAGTTGCTAGCGGTCGTGAGTGTGCTCCCGATCTGGAAAATGAAAACTGCATCCGGGTTGCCTTGCGCATTGAGCGTGAGTGTTCCCGTCAATTGTGCCGACGTGTTCGGAAAACAATACACGCCCGGCGTGAGGGTCTTGCCACCCAGATCCTGACCGGTCAAATCGACATCGCACGGCTGACCTGCTAGATTATTGTATGCTGTGGTGACATTGTTCTGCGCCTGCTGCGCGACCGCGTCTCCTGCATGAATCGTTCCCGGCGGGACAACAATCCCCGGAGGAAAGCCCGTGATCGCGCTCCCTGGCCAGACGCCCAGATTTCCACGCACAACAGTTGGACCAGTATTGGTGACCGTCGAACCCTCCAGGACCGCGAAGCTCTTCGCTGTGCCCAACGACGGTGCCGTCGCAGCCGGGCTACTCGCCTCCCCACTTCTCGGGTAAGCGCCGGCAAAGAGTATTCCACTCGCGACAAGGCCCACAAATAGCGCCCGTCCCGTCCATTTACTTAACTTGATCATGTCGTTCCTCTCTCCTAGGGATGAGTCATGAGACAAATCGCCCGCTCCTAGAATCTAGCGCAGAATAGGTAGAGGCGTGGACGGAAATGCTCGATTTTCAGGTGAATAAAAAGGGTGGAGATTTTTCCACCCTTTAGGCTATGCTAACTCGCGTTCTTCGTCGCGGGCCCTCGTGGCTTGGGTCGTGCTGCGCATTTCATTCTTCAAAAACTTTTTTCTTAACCGAATGTTCTTCGGCGTCAGTTGAACGAAATCACCTTCGGCGATATTAGAGCATTGTACGCGATTTGTTCGACCGAATCTCTGCTTTACAAAAGCTTTTGAGACCTGAAGGCAAGCTTACACTATAACAGGA
>JBBSHK010000223.1:0-5599 GCA_038253185.1 Anaerolineae bacterium
CGCTGTCATCTTTTTACCGCGCGTCATAATCCGATTGATCAGTCGTCCAATGGTGCGGCTGTTGTATTTTGCGTCGGCTCGTTGCGGCCGCTTTACTGCTCGTGCTCGTCTCGGCATTCTCTAACTCCGTTTAAAGTTTGAAGCTTGAAGGTGAAAACTTGCTAACCTTCCAACCTTTAACCTTCGACAGTATTTATTAGCTCGCCGCAGCTGTCTTTGGTTTCTTGGTGCCGTACTTGCTGCGCGCTTTGCGTCGCTTTTCAACACCCGAGCTGTCCAGTGAACCGCGCACAATGTGATAGCGCACGCCCGGCAAATCTTTCACACGACCGCCGCGGATCAAGACCACAGAGTGCTCTTGCAAGCTGTGCCCTTCACCCGGAATGTACGCCGTAACTTCGATGCCGTTCGTCAAACGCACGCGCGCAATTTTACGCAGCGCGGAGTTTGGCTTTTTCGGCGTCATCGTACGCACCTGCGTACACACACCCCGCTTGAACGGTGAGCCATTGCCCTTCTCGCGCTTGTTCTTCAACAGGTTGAGCGTAAAGCCCAATGCCGGCGCTTTGGTTTTCTTGATCTGGCGTTTGCGACCCTTGCGAACCAATTGATTAATGGTTGGCATCTAGTTTCCTTTTACTCGTGTCCTCTTGGGACAAGCGCACGCCCTTCCCGCAAAATTCTTGGAAGGGCGTGCTTCACCCGTCCCGACGTATTAAGGCGGACCATTGACTGCCGCGCAATTCATTCTTCGTGGGCGTCTCCACATTCAAGATGTGGACAACCAACTGTGGTGAATGCGCGCTGTCTGGCAGTCAGTGCATGTGAGTCGTTCTTTTTCAGACCGGAATAATATGCGGTCACGACTCACGCGCGCGCGAAAAATTTTCTGCTTTTCGCGCGGAAGGCGATTATATTAAATCGTGATTCGTTTGTCAAATCGCCGTGCCGATCCTTACCGCGTACTTCCCTCCCCCGATTGACGGAGCAGGGTCATTAAGGGCAATCAGTTTCTTACGATTCTCCAAGTTGTGTCCGACGGCGCGGTGTTCGTTCGCGAGGCCCGCGCCGTTCGCTGCTGCCCGCACGCAACGCGCTCGCGCCGAACTTGGGTTCGGCGAATTCATCGCGCAGCAGACCAAAGGCGAGATGCGGCGTGCGCTCTTCTTGCTCTTCTTTGCCAAAGGTCATGCGCTCACCTTCATCGCCGTACACTTCGACCGCGAGTCCGAGCGATTGCAATTCCTTCACCAGCACGCGGAACGATTCCGGCACACCCGGTTCCAGAATTTCTTCGCCTTTCACAATCGCCTCGTACGTCTTGACGCGACCGGTCACATCATCTGACTTGACCGTCAACATTTCTTGTAAGGTGTGCGCCGCGCCGTACGCTTCAAGCGCCCACACTTCCATTTCGCCAAAGCGCTGTCCGCCGAATTGCGCCTTGCCGCCGAGCGGCTGCTGTGTCACCAACGAATACGGTCCGGTTGAACGCGCGTGCACTTTGTCTTCGACCAGGTGCGCCAGCTTCATCATATAGATGATGCCGACGGTTACCGACTGATCGTACGGCTGTCCCGTTTTGCCATCGTACAAAATCAGTTTGCCGGAAGTGGGCAGCGGCTGCTTTAATTCCCTGCCGAGTTTTTCCGCTTGCGTGTGCACTTCGGCTTCGCTCAACTTGGGTGAAACATTTACCTCGCGCTCTTCCAGCCACAATCGATAGCACGCCGCACGCGCGAGCGAGTCCGCCGCCGCGCGCTCTTCGGGAGAACGCTTTTCACTTTCAAAGGTGAGCACATCTTCCGGCTTGTACCCCTTTTCGCGCAGCCATGCCTTGAGCACTTCGCGGCGGGCATAGATTTGATCGCTCAAGAGTTTACGCCGATCGGCACCGCTGAGAATTTCTTGGAGGTACAGGCGGCGCGCCTCGTTCTCATCCTGCAATTCATCTTCGCCGTAACCTTGCTCGGTCAACCACGCCCACGCACGATCCGTGATCACCGCCCACGCACGATCAATCAACCACGCGCGCGCGAGTTCCGCCGCGATTTCCATTTCATCCGCACCGTCGAACACCGGCGTGACGACTTTGAAACCCAGTTTCTCCGCCGCCCAACCAAGGTGCGTTTCGAGAATCTGACCGATGTTCATACGCGCGGGCACGCCGAGCGGGTTCAAGATCATATCAATCGGAGTCCCGTCTTCGAGGTACGGCATATCTTCGAGCGGCACCACTTTGGAGATCACGCCCTTGTTGCCGTGGCGTCCCGCCATCTTGTCGCCTTCGGTGATCTTGCGCTGCTGCGCGACCGAAACGCGCACCAGCTTGTCCACACCTGCCGGCAATTCGCTATGCTCATCGCGCGTGAATACGCGCACGTCCACCACCTTGCCGCGTTCGCCGTGAGGCAAGCGAAGCGACGAGTCTTTTACCTCGCGCGCTTTTTCGCCAAAGATCGCACGGAGTAATTTTTCTTCCGGCGTCAGGTCAGTTTCGCCCTTGGGCGTAATCTTGCCGACGAGAATATCCCCTGGACCGACATCCGCGCCGACGCGGATAATGCCGTCCTCGTCGAGGTCTTTCAACACGTCTTCGCCCACGTTTGGAATGTCGCGCGTGATTTCTTCGGGACCGAGTTTGGTATCGCGCGCTTCGATCTCGTGCTTCTCAATGTGAATGCTGGAGAATTTGTCGTCGCGCGCCATATTCTCGCTGATGAGAATCGCGTCTTCGTAATTGCCGCCTTCCCAACTCATAAACGCGACGACGATGTTTTGACCGAGCGCGAGCTGACCGTCTTCGGTCGAATTGGAGTCGGCGATGACCTGACCTTTTTTCACTTTCTGTCCGCGCATCACGATTGGACGCTGGTCGATGCACGTCGATTGGTTTGAGCGGTTGTATTTGCGAAGCGTGTAGGTCACATTCTTGCGACCATGCTTGACGACAATTTCCTTCGCGGTCGCGCTGATGACTTCGCCATCGTCTTCTGCCTGCACGACCTGACCCGAATCGAGCGCGGCTTGCAACTCCATTCCTGTCCCGACGGTCGGCGCTTCCGGTCGGAGCAAAGGGACTGCCTGTCGCTGCATGTTCGAGCCCATCAACGCGCGGTTCGCGTCGTCGTGTTCGAGAAAGGGAATCAGCGCGGCGGAAATGCCGACAATCTGTTTTGGCGACACGTCCATATATTCCGCGTGCTGCGGCGAGTCGCTCATATACTTGCCAGCGCGCCGCACCGACACGCGTTGCTCGACAAATTCGCCTTTATCGTTCAACGCCGCGTTTGCCTGCACGATGGTGTGCTTGTCTTCCACATCCGCGGGGAGATAAGTAATCTCGTCCGAGGCAAAAGGCAGAACGGGAAATTCAAAATTGCGCGGCATCGCATCGATGAGTTTCTGGGAGAGCTTTTCGTCAATGACGGCGCCCTCTTTCGCTATCACCTTGTCGCTGTCGGGATCAACCACGTCTTCGCGCAGCGTGTGTCCGACCATCTTGTCCTTTTTGTGCGGCACCACATGATACACGTGGCGATACGGCGTCTCTATGAAACCGAATTCATTGATTTGCGCGTATGTAGCGAGACGACCGATGAGACCGATGTTCGGACCTTCAGGCGTTTCGATCGGACAGATGCGACCATAGTGCGAATCGTGAACGTCGCGCACATCAAAGCCCGCGCGCTCGCGGCGCAGACCACCGGGACCCAGCGCAGACAGGGTGCGCTTGTGGGTCAACTCATCGAGCGGGTTCGTCTGCTGCATAAACTGCGACAATTGCGAACCGCCGAAAAATTCGCGAATCGCGGCGACGACCGGACGAATGTTGATAAGATTGAGCGGCGTCATCTGTTCGGGGTCACGGATGCTCATGCGCTCACGCACCACGCGCTCCAACCGCAGCAAGCCAATACGCAGATGATTCTGGATCAACTCGCCGACCGTCTTGACGCGGCGATTGCCGAGATGGTCAATGTCGTCGTCGTTTTCAAAACGGTTATTGATCAAGATGACATGCTCGATGACTTTGACGAGATCGTCTTCGCGCAGCGTACGTTCCTTGGGTAATTGCTCCGCGGGCACATCTGTGCCAAAGAGACGACGATTCAATTTGTGACGACCGACTTTACCGAGGTCGTAACGGCGCTGCTGGAACAACAACTGCGTCATAAATGCTTTCGCATTGTCGAGCGTGGCGGGATCGCCGGGGCGCAGCTTTTTGTAAAATTCGATCAGCGAGTCGTTAACTCCTTGCAGCTTGGGCGTCTCACGTTCGAGCGTGGTACGAATGTACTGATGATCGGGATTGTTGTCCACACCGGCGAACGCCGCGAGGATTCCATCTTCGGTGCCGCCGCCTACGCCGACGGCGCGCAAAAGCATGGTGACCGGGATCTTGCGCTTGCGGTCCACTTTTACGGAGAGAATGTCGCGTTTGCTGGTTTCAAATTCGAGCCATGCGCCGCGATTGGGAATTAATTTTGCGGCGGTGAGCGGACGCCCGGTCGCGCGATCCTCAGTGGCGGTAAAGTACACGCCCGGCGAACGGATCAATTGCGAGACGACGACGCGTTCGGCGCCGTTGATGACGAAGGTACCGTGCTGCGTCATTTCAGGAAAGTCGCCCATGTAAATTTCTTGCACGACCGGCTCTTTCAATTCCGCGCCGATCAGCGCAACTTCAACGTACAGCGGACGCGCGAACGTCATATCCATTTCACGACATTCCGCTTCGGAATATTTCGGTTCGCCAAAGCGCGACTTTAAATTCAGACTTTTGGCGATATCGGTCGCGCCCGGAAAATACAAACTATAAGTTTTGTTAAATGATTCAATCGGAGAAATTTCGTCAAAGAGTTCGCGCAAGCCCTCTTCTTTGAATCCCTTGAAGGATTCGAGCTGGACTTGGATCAAGGTCGGGATCTGGTGAACGTCAGGAATCCGCGCGTAGGATTTCTGATTCGCACGAAGTCCGTTGGTCGAGGCAGTCATTGTAAGTTGAGACATTCGTTTTACTCCTCGTGGTCGATCAATCAGTAGTTCAGTCTGAAACGCTGATCATTCCTTCGCGACCGAGTCACGACTAGGCGGTGGCGAACGATAATTCACAAAACGCAAAAATTCCTCGTCAGACACTTCGTCATGTCCATCGGACGAGAAAACAATTTGATTTATGGATGCGAGATTGGATACGATGAAAGGGGAGAGTTGGGAGTAGCACGACAGGGTTGGTCGGATACTATTTCATTGTGCTTTTAGAGTCCGGCATCTCCGCCCGCGATCGGATCAGCGAACTCTCCCTTTTGCCAACCGTACAACACAAAACAGGATCGGGTGTCCGTCCGGTGGGCAAGTTAATATTATATCCCGGAAAACTGATTTGTCAAGAGCCTTGCGTCTTGCTCGATTCAGAATACAATACGCTGGTTTTTAATTCGCACGCCAAAGGAAAAGAGCACATCTGCCATGCGTCCAGCCGTAATTATTCCGACGTACAATGAGAGCGACAACCTTGCCGCTCTCGTCAACGACTTGCACTCGTACGTGCCGGACCTGATGATCGTGGTAGTCGACGATAATTCACCCGACGGGA
>JBBSHK010000224.1:0-5595 GCA_038253185.1 Anaerolineae bacterium
CATTTCCATCGCGCATCGGCTCACCGGCTGGAACGCGATCAAAGACCGCGCGGAACAATTGGGCTTGCCGCTGACCGACGCGCAAATCAAGGAGGTTACTTCGCACGTCAAAGCGATGGCGGACATCAAGCCGATTGATTTGAACGATGTGGATGAATTGTTGTATCGCTGGGCGGGGGGGATGACGAATGACGAAGGACGGATGACGGACGAGGCGCCCCTTGTGTTTACACTGGAACGAACACTCGTCACAAAGCAATAGTCCAATGCAGAATACTTCCGTCCTCGGTCGAGCGTCTTCCGTCGCTCAAACTTTCGCGGAAAAAGCGCTCGCCCGCGCGTCGGGGCAATCAAGCGTCATCGCGGGACAAATCGTCGACGCGCGTCCCGATGTCATTCTCTCGCACGACAACACTGCCGCGATCTGGAAAATTTTTCAGGCGCTCGGCGTCGAGCGCGTAAAAAACCCGGAGCGACTCGCGATCACGCTCGACCACGCCGTTCCCGCGCCGACGACCGCGCACGCGCAGAATCACGCGGAAGTGCGCCGTTTCGTCGAAACGATGGGCGTGAAGAATTTTTTCGAAGTCGGGCGCGGAATATGCCATCAGGTGTTGAGCGAACAAGCAATCGTTCTGCCCGGTCAATTGATTCTCGGCGCGGACTCGCACACGACGCATTTCGGTTGGCTCGGCGCGTTCGGCGCGGGAGTCGGTCGCAGCGAAGTCGCAGCGCTGTGGGCGACGGGCGAATTGTGGCTGAGAGTACCGGAGTCAATAAAGATCACCGTGAATGGCACACTAGGGCAATGGGTCACCAGTAAAGATTTGTGTCTGAAAATTATTGGCGACCTCGGCGCAGATGGTGGGCTGTACGCTTCGGTTGAATTTTGCGGCGAGGCGATTTCGCAGATGTCACTCGAATCGCGAATGGTGATTCCAAATATGATGGCAGAGTTCGGCGTCAAGAACGCGTATCTGCCGCCGGATGAGAGTGTGTTTGAATATTTGGCTGGAAGAAAAGTCGCAAGTCACCAGTCGATAGTCGACAGTAAATCACAATCCGCAATCCGTGGCACATCCCTAATGGCTGTGCCATCTAGGGACGATTCGCAATCCGCAATCGCCTCAGCGGCGCTCTATCCTGATCTCGACGCGCAATACGTCGCGGAATATTCCTATGACGCCGCGCGGCTCGAACCGTTCATCGCGTGTCCGCACTCGGTGGATAATGTGAAACCTCTTTCGCAGGTGAAAGGTACGCGCGTGCAGCAAGCTTTTATCGGCACGTGCACCAACGGGCGGCTCGAGGATATTGCGGCGGCGTCAGAAATCTTGCGCGGGAAAAAAATCGCGCGCGGCACGCGGATGATTGTGATTCCGGCATCGTCCGAAGTTTTGCGCGACGCGATGACGCGCGGTTATATCGAAACGCTGATGGATGCGGGCGCGGTGATCGGCGTTCCGGGCTGCGGACCCTGTATGGGTAATCATATGGGCATTCCCGCGACGAACGAAGTCACCATCTCGAGCGCGAATCGGAATTTTCGCGGACGTATGGGAACGCGCGACGCGGAAATTTATTTGGCGAGTCCTGCCGTCGTCGCGGCGAGCGCGGTCGCCGGCGCGATTGCGGATCCGCGCGAGGTTGTTGGATGAAGATACGAGTGAGCAAGGTGAACCGCTAGTTTCACGCGCTTGCTCGTGTTGGGAATACAAAATACGATGGCATCAAACAAAAGGATGGATGGCAAGCCTTTGTGTCGGATGATATCGTACTTGATGGAACTGGCGTAAAGGCTACAAAAGGGAAAGAGGCTTTTATGGAAGGGAACAATCAATTTCTGCGCGCAGTGAAAACTTCACAGGTGAAGGAAATGATTGTAGAGGGTGAGAAAGCCTGTGTCATAAGGCACTATGAACTCATGTCACCCACAGGGAACAGCGGCAGCAGTGATGTTGCCGAGCTCTTGGTGGCGAAAGATGGGAAAATTACTTCCGCCACCATCTACTTTGATACAACGGCTTTCAGCAGGTTCATGGCTCAAGGATAAGGAGACCCTCGTGAATCAAGGTATCACAACATTCATCTATCCCGTCGAGGACCTGGCTCAAGCCAAGAGACTATACACCAAGCTTTTGGGTGTTGAGCCATATGCCGATGCGGCGTATTATGTTGGCTATAGAGTTGGCGACCAAGAAATAGGATTAGACCCCAACGGTCACAAGCAAGGCATGACGGGACCGGTCGGCTACTTTCAGATTAGCGACATTAGGAATACCCTCCAATCATTAGTAGACGCTGGCGCACAAGTTCATCAAGCGGTTCGGGATGTGGGTGGCGGTAAACTGATTGCAACTGTTAAAGACGCAGACAATAACCGCATCGGGCTTATTCAGTTACCTTAATTGCATGAGCGACGATTCATTGTTTTATCCACCCGCACCATGCGGGACTGAAGTCACTTTCGAGAATTACACGTCCGCCTATCAACTCGCTCAAATTGAGTTGCGTTCCTTTGGGAGGATCTCCCTGTTGGCTTTAGGAAATCAGTATGTTCAGCGTACAAGACCGTGAGCGCGTTCGCGACCGTGTACTCGAACTCGCCTCGTCTGACACGCGCGTCGTCGCGGGCGCTATCGTTGGTTCGCTCGCGGGCGATCAGGGAGATCGTTGGTCAGACCTCGATCTCACATTCGGCGTCGCGGAGGGCGTGCCGATTCCTGAGGTGCTTGAGGACTGGACGCGCCGACTCATTGTCGAGTTCGACGCCGTCGAACTGTTTGACTTACCAAGCGGTGCGACCATCTATCGAGTATTCCTGCTCCCCGGCTCTCTCCAGTTCGACCTTTCGTTCACGCCCGCATCAGAGTTCGGAGCAACTGGCCCCAAGTTCAAGTTGCTCTTTGGCAGTGCCGTGACCAAGTCACACGCAGAACCTCCGTCGGCGCAAGAACTTTTTGGCTCGGCGGTGCATCACGCGTTGCGCGCGCGCTTTTGCATCGAGCGCGGGCGCTACTGGCAAGCGGAGTACTGGATCAGCAGTCTGCGCGATAATGCGCTCAGTCTCGCATGTCTTCGCCGCAATCTTCCCGCTCGCTACGGCAGGGGCTTTGATGATCTTCCGCCGGACGTGCGCGATGCGTTTCGAGAGGCGCTGGTGCGTTCGCTGGACCGAGACGAGTTGCTGCGCGCCCTCGGCAGCGCCATCGCGGGATTAATGAACGAAGCCGAAGACGTTCGAGAGTTGGCGACGAAAGTCGAACCGCAGTTGCGCGAGCTGACCGTCGCGTGGGGCGACTGATCGCTGAACGGTGCTTATCATGCGGGATAGAGTTACTGCTTTTCCGCGAATCGGAGTTTTCGCGGAGGGATGGGCACGCGCGACGCGGAAATTTATTTAGCGAGTCGCGCCGTCGTCGCCGAGAGCGCGGTGGTCGGCGCGATTGCGGAACCGCGCGAGTTGTGATAGTCATTAGAGCTGATTAGTAGTAGAATTGGTTTTCAAATTGTTGATTTTTGCGAGAGTCAAAATGGAAATTCACGAGCTTGTCATTGAAATGAAACAACTCGAGCGGCGGTTGACCTTGTATGAAGAGAAATACGGGGTCTTGAGCGAAGATTTTTATGCGGCACTCATGTCAGGTAAGCTGTCGCGCTACGATGAATATGATGAAAGCCGAGCAGACTTTAGTCGCTGGAAGGGGATTTATGAAACGTGGCTGCGACGCAAGAAGGCTTACACAGAACAACTGCAGCAACATGAGTTGATTGAGGCACTGCGTGTTCAGCCTGCCTACTGATGAGGTCGGACAATCCACTTGGGTCGCTCTCAAACTATAGCTCCTTCGTAGCTGACTTGCTTGATCATCTCCAAGTCACTCATTCCACCGTGACAGTGTGGTCAGATAGTCCATTTACGGGAACTGCGGATGGAGAAGTTTTTTTCGCAACGGGTTTCCGACTGCGCATTAGAGAAGAGCTGGATTTTGATGCAGGTCTTATTACTTCGTATGGCTATGAAGTTTATCGCGGTGAAGAGCGACTCTATTGGTACGATGACTTTCCTCATCCCGACGATCCAAACCTTGCGTCCACATTCCCACATCACAAGCACATTCCACCTGACATCAAACACAATCGAGTACCTGCTCCCGAAATAAGTTTCCGTTATCCTAATCTACCTATCCTGTTAAGAGAAATTGAAGCGCTGATCTATAAGAATGAGTAGCTACCAGTCGTCGCTGCCAGCGCAGTGATCAGCGCGATTGCCGATCCGCGCGAGTTGTCCTGAATTCGGAAACCTAATGCAATCTCTTCGGCTTCCACTTATCGGTGCGCTCGTATTGAGTATTGCTGTGCTCATGCTAGTCCTCCCCTTTACACCTTCCGTTGCCGCGTGCGCGCCGACGTCCGTGCCCACAGGCTACGTTCCTCCAACTCCTCTTGCTCTAAATGATCAGATCGCGCAAGCAATCGAGAGGGCGGACATCATTGTTGACGGCACGATGGCTAACAATGGGGAAATCACCGTTTCTAAATATTTCAAAGGCTCAGGTCCAGCAACGCTGCATGTAGCGCTAACCGATTGCGATTATCTCTCACCTGATATTTCGCTACATTATCATGCCCTGTTTTTCTTGGGCGGAAAGATCTCCTCTTCAGCAAATCTCTATTATGAGCAGTCCTTCCATATCGCGGTCGGAGATATTGTTACTCGTTATGTCGGACATGCACCTGTGCCACCAACAGAAAGTGGTCCAGATTCATCGGCTCCCGCAAATGGAACTGGTAGATGGTGCTTTATAGTGCCTAGCCTTGCCGCAATAACAAGTGGACTGATAATAAGAGGGCGAGTAAAGTAGGACAAAAAGAAATTCGAGGTTATGTATGCCACCACCTCGCGTAATTTATGAACCCAAGCCCGGCTCGCCGATTCACGTCGATAAAAAATTTTACGGACGTTTGGGTAAGGAGTTTGAGGGGCGGATGCTCGTAGAAAAATTTGTCATTCCGATTCGTTCCGGCAAAGCGTGGCAAGTGCGCGCGGGACAGATTTGTCGCGTCGTCACAATTGAAGGACCGCAGGTCGCGGACTTTAACGCGTGGAATCTCCATAACCCGCGCGAACGATTCTGGGCGGCGCGCACGAAACAACTCCACAGCGCGCACGTGACGACGTACGACCGACTGTGGTCAACCCTGCCCTACTTGCGCCCAATCATTACCATCATCGGCGACACGATCAATTACGGCATTGATGAAGATGGCGCGGGCTGTCACGATTTGCTCGGCACGCGCTGCGATCCGTACGTCAACAAAATGTTGAGCGGCGAGGATTTTGACTACTGCTGTCATTCGAATCTCGTGCGCGCGGTTACGCCATTTCATCTCACCGAAGCGGACGTGCACGACGTGCTGAATATTTTTCAGGTGACCGGATTGACGCGCGATAAACATCAATATTTTGTGAAACCGAGTCCCGCGAAAAAGGGTGACTATTTTGAATTCTTTGCCGAGATTGATTTGCTGTGCGCGCTCTCAACCTGCCCGCAAGGTGATCTGTCCGTCGCGCAGTGGGGACCCGACGCCGCC
>JBBSHK010000225.1:0-5561 GCA_038253185.1 Anaerolineae bacterium
CTCTTTGCGCGAATCCACCGCGGGAATGGCGGCAGTGCCCATCGGAGAAAGCCCGATGAATTCCATCACCGTCGCCATTGTATTCGCCGTGAATTGCCCGCCACACGCGCCCGCGCCGGGGCACGCGACGTTTTCCAATTCGCGCAGTTCTTCGTCCGTCATCCGCCCCGCCGCTACGGCACCAATGCCTTCATAGACATCGAGCAGTGTGACATCGCGCCCGCGCCATTTGCCCGGCAGGATCGTTCCGCCATAAAGGATCAGACTTGGGATGTTCAAGCGGGTCAGTGCCATCGCCGCCGCCGGAATCGTCTTGTCGCACGCGACCAGCGCAACCATGGCGTCGAACAAGTAAGCGCGTCCCATTAGCTCAATCGAATCGGCAATCACCTCACGGCTGACCAGTGACGCCTTCATCCCTTCGGTGCCCATCGTCACGCCATCGCTGACCGCGACCGTGTTAAATTCCATCGGCGTGCCGCCTGCTGCGCGCACACCGTCTTTCACCTTTGCCGCGAGCGCGCGCAAGTTGTAATTACACGGCATCGTTTCAATCCACGTGTTCGCGATGCCGACGAGCGGACGCGCGAGGTCGTCGTCATTGAAACCAATCGCTTTGAGCATAGAACGCGCGCCCGCGCGGCTGCGCCCGTTCGTAAGCGCGCTGCTACGCGCTTTGAGGTGGTCTTTCATCGCTTTCTCCAAACGTGTTCGGGCTGAATTCACGCCAGCGCGTTCGCAACGTCAATGCACTGGCGCGTGATCAGGTCCCGAAATCGTTCAATCGTTGCGCGCACGTCTTCCGCGAGCGGCGTCTCTGGCACGCTCGGCAGCAATCTTTTTCAACGCGCAGTCGTCCAATTCTGCTAACTGCTAACAGTTTACAGATACCAGCCATTATAGCCGAACAGATTAATGATGTCAAGAAAAATCGTAAAGACGCCAAAAGAATTGACAGTGTGGCTCAGCCATAGTATAATTGCGAATTGTTAACAGCTAACAGATAACATATTGGTGGTTAATTGACAGCTAGCAACACGCGCGCGACCAGTCCTTCCCCGCTGTTGAGTCTCGCACGGAAGCGTACACGCGCCGAAGAGGTGACTGAGCGGCTCCGTGAAGCCATTCTGCGAGGTGTTTTTGAGCCGGGTCAGCCGGTTAGTGAAGAACAACTCGCCGCCTCCTTAGGCGTTAGTCGTGGACCCGTACATGAAGCTGTGGTTCAGCTCCAACACGAGGGACTTGTCCTGATCCGTCCAAACCGGCGTGCCGTGGTTGCGCGACTGACGCGCCGTGATTTGGAAGAGGTCTACAGTCTGCGGCTTGCCATGGAGCAGCTCGCCGTTCAGTATGCCATTCATCATGCCCGAACGGAAGATTTCGACATGATGGAAGCGGTTATCCGATCATTGGAAGACGCTGCCGTGCGAGGCATCAACGAACAAGAAGCCGCCGACTTTGACATTAATTTTCACGACTTGGTCTATCGAGCGGCGCAGCATGAGAGACTCTACCAGGTCTGGTCGAAGCTCAAGTCGCAAGTCTACGTGTTCCTACTTTCGCGGAATATTGCCAACCCTGATTTTCGAGAGCAGGGGATCATTCGGGGACATACGGCGATTCTCGACGCGCTGCGCGCCCGCGATGAAAAACGAGCCGTTGAGCTCACCGAGCAACATTTGCGCGCGGCTTATCTCCGCATTCTCGCGGCGTTCCCAGAGCACGAAGAGGCTGGGGAAGCGGACTCAGCCTTGTCCATCGACGAATCCGCACCGCCGCATGTACGCCGCCCGCCGGTCGGACCGCTGCAAGCCCGGCGAAAGACTTGAGGCGCCTCGTTTTGGTTTTGCCGAGTCATTGAAAAAGATGCTTCTGAAACTGCGCGGGCGTACTAACGAATGGTGCTGGTTGACGCTCACACTGTCACGGAAGTTTAGGCAAAATCGTATGATTGGGGCACGTACCAAGCTTGAAACAGCAACCAGCACCATTCGTTACTAGGACGGTTGGTGCTACGATGTCGTGACCGACCGCATTCCCGGACGGACAAAAGTCTAAACTTGGGACCGGCGTGAGTTGAAAACCATTGGCGCGCGCTGGAGTTGATGCCAAGCTCGCGTGCTTTGCGGAGAATCACTCCAATCTTTAGAGGTGGTAGGGGATGTTTAATGTAGTACTCGCCTACGAAGACTCGGCTCACACGCTCGTCGAACAAGAAATATTGAGAACGATCGACGCGACGGTATTCCATTTCCGCGATACGGACGCGCTCGCACACGACGCGCTCGCCGGTCAAGTTGACGCGTTGATGGTCGGCACCGAACGTGTGACCGCGAACCTGCTGGCGAGCATGCCGCGCTGCCGCATTGTCAGCCGCGTGGGTGTGGGTCTCGACGCCATTGATCTCGCCGCGGCAACTGAACGTGGCGTTTGGGTGACGAACGTGCCTGATTTTCCGGTGGACGAAGTTTCTACCCATGCCATCGCGCTGCTGCTCGCGCACGCGCGGCGGCTGCCTAAACTTTTTGAACAGGCACGCCAGGGTATTTGGGATTCCGCGAGCGTGCGACCGTTTGCTCGGCTCAAGGGACAGACGGTCGGCGTCCTGGGCTTTGGGCGGATTGGGCAGGCGTTCGCGCGCAAAGCACAAGGCTTGGGACTCCAGGTGATAGCGTATGACCCGTATCTTGATGTCGCGGCGATTGAAACGCACGCGGTGCGCGCCGCCGATTGGGAAACCCTGTTACGCGCATCAGACTTTCTCTCGCTTCACGCGCCGCTTACCAACGCGACCCGCCGTATTGTCAACGCTAGCGCGCTGGCGCAGATGAAGCCGACGGCTTTCATCATCAATACCGCTCGCGGTGGATTGATTGATGCCGAGGCGTTGCTGCAAGCGGTGCGCGCCGGACAGATCGGCGGCGCGGCGCTGGATGTGTTCGACGTCGAACCGTTGCCGTCGGACCATCCACTTTTTCACGAAGAGCGAATCCTGATCACACCGCATATCGCCTGGTATTCGGAGGATTCGATGCGCGATGTAAAGGTCAGGGCCGCGGAGGAAGTCGTGCGAGTGCTGCGCGGCGGCTCGCCGCGCTGTCCTGTGAATCAAGTCAACTCCATCCTTGTATAATCGCTCGGTTGTGCAGGGAATCTCGTTCGGGTCGCGTAGGTTGGTGAGGTCCGAGTTACGAATCCGAATACAGAATGAGTAGTTGGGATCACCTGAAAGAATGTCGCGTCGTGCGGCTCAATGCGACGCTCTTTCCTATTCGACCGCCGGAGGCGGAGCTGTATCACAGGTACGGCATTTCGCCGCTCTCGGTTGAGGCGAACACACCCGAAGAGCAGATTCCGCAGCTCGCGGATTGTGATGCGATCCTGATCGTCTCAGCGCCATTGCCCCGTCAAGTCGTGCGGAGTCTCACGCGCTGTCGCATTATTTCCCGACTCGGTGCGGGCACCGACAAAATTGATGTCGCGGCGGCGACCGAGATGGGCATCGTGGTCTCGAACGTCCCTGACTTTTGCGTACAAGAGCAAGCCGATCACACGCTGGCGCTCTTGCTCGCGCTGACGCGGCAGATTCCGCAAATGGGAAAAGATATGCGCGCGGGCGCATGGAACCGGGCGCGGCGCAATCCGCATCTTCAACGTTTGGCGGGGCATACCTTGGGACTGGTCGGATTCGGGCGGAGCGCGCGTGCGGTTGCGTTGCGCGCTCGCGCGTTCGGAATGCGCGTGCTGGCGACGCGGCGCAAAATGAATGCGCCCAGCGAAGATGCGAATGAACTCTGTGTGGAAATGGTGGACTTGGACCGATTGCTCGCCGAGTCCGACTATGTTTCGCTGCACTTGCCACTGAGCGCCGACACCTATCATCTGTTGGACGATGCCGCGCTGCGCCGAATGAAACCCGGCGCCTTTTTGATCAATACCTCGCGCGGCGCGCTCGTGGACGAGAACGCGCTGGTCGCGGCATTGCGCGAAGGACGGCTCGGCGGCGCGGGGCTGGATACTTTTGAGCAGATCAATGTGTTCAGCGAAACTGAGTTCGTTCCACAGCACCCCTTGCTCGAACTCAATAACGTTGTCCTGACACCGCACGTTGCCGCCGCGTCTCCCGACGCGATGTATGCGGTCTCAAAAGGCGGCGTCGAGAATGTGGTCGCGGTGCTCAGCGGTCATTTTCCGCCTGCCGAAAATATTGTCAATGCAGGTGTCGCGCCAAGATTTCCCTTGGCGGATTATGATCCACAACTCTTTGAGGTTCTGCCTTCTCACAAATGAAAATTCAAAAACTCGAAACCATCTGGATTGACGAGCAACTCAACACGCTGTGGCTGCGCATCCACACCGACGAAGGATTGATCGGTCTCGGCGAAACCTATTATGTGCCCCGCGCCGTATCAGCGGTCATTCACGATGTGTTTGCCAATCTGCTGCTCGGACGCGATGTGTTCGATATCGAGAACCATTGGAACAATATGTTCTCAACCGTCAATTTTTTTGGGTACGGCGGCGCAGAGACACGCGCGATCTCGACGGTGGATGTCGCGCTGTGGGATTTGCTTGGGCAGTACACCGGTCAGCCAATTTACAATCTGCTCGGCGGACGCAATCGCGATCGCATTCGCATCTATAACACCTGCGTGAGTTATGGCAAGTACCAAGATTTCCACGCGTGGTTCGAAGGACGCGCGGGTGAGCTCGCGCAAGACTTGCTGAACAATGGCATACGCGCGATGAAGGTGTGGCCCTGGGACCGCTTCGGCGTTTCGCTCGGCGGACCCATCGGACAGCGCGCGGGTGTGGGCGCGGTCGGACCGGTCGGACATTATCTCAGCCCTGAGGAATTGCAGCAGGGATTGCAAATCGTCAAGGATATTCGCGGCGCCGTTGGCGACAAGGTCGAGATTGCGATTGAAGGACACGCGCGCTGGGACTTGCCGGTCGCGATCAAAATCGGGCGCGCGCTGGAACCCTACGACGTGCTCTGGCTCGAAGAAATCATTCCGCCGGATAATGTGGATGTGTACGCGCGCCTCGCCGCCGCGACCAAAGTTCCGCTGTGCGTGAGCGAGCGCCTCTTCACGCGCTTTGGCTTCCGTCAAGTCGTCGAAAAGAATGCCGCGCATATTGTGATGCCCGACATGGCGTGGACTGGCGGACTCACCGAGACGCGCAAGATTGTTGCCGCCGCCGATACGTACTATTTGCCGTTCACGACTCACGACACGATCGGTCCGGTCGCGCTGTGGTCGGCGGTGCATCTCGCGCTGCACGCG
Source organism: Anaerolineae bacterium (assembly GCA_038253185.1). Classification (GTDB taxonomy): domain Bacteria; phylum Chloroflexota; class Anaerolineae; order UBA4142; family SHND01; genus JBBSHK01. The sequence continues at coordinate 5,289 of JBBSHK010000225.1, forward strand.
CCGAATGCGATGATCGTCGAGACCGTGCGCGCGTACTATAACGGCTGGTACAACGACGTGATGACCGAGCGCATTCCGATCAGCGACGGTTACATCTCGCTGCCGGAAAAGCCGGGACTCGGCACAACGCTGCGCGAGGAAATTTTGCAGCGCCGAGATGCGCATATCGAAGTCAGCGATCTCGCACACCGCAAAGATATGTCGAAAGCGTAAGAGAGTGTTTTGAAATTCATTCCGCAGGTTGAAACCTGCTGGCAAGGGAACAGGCTAAAG
>JBBSHK010000226.1:0-5538 GCA_038253185.1 Anaerolineae bacterium
ACGCCGTCAAGACGCACGGCGATCATCTCGGTTTGCCGCGCACGCATCGGGTTGATAAAACTTTGTACGCCGTGGATGAATTGACCGGCTTGGTGATTGCGGTTGCGCGGGTGCGCCCTTCAAAAAAATTGGCGGACGTAGATGTGGCATCCGTGAAAAAGAAATGGAAGGACAAGGCATTCGCGCGCGGCGTCAAGCGCGAGGATATTGAACGGGGTACGGCGGAGTTAGGCGTGCCGCTCGATGAACATATTCAGAATGTGATCAATGCGTTGAATGAGGTGCGCGAGGAATTGGGACTGTAGGGTTTTCGCGCGTCCCGAATTCCTCTCCCATTAATTTCATTCACCCCCTCTTGTTTCAAAACCCCGCTTGTTGGATTGCTTGCGCTCAACTCAAGTTAGCGCAGGCAAAACTCTGTTCGGTGAATTCAGTTTTGAAACAAGTTGCTAAGGTCGTATTGTGAGGGGACTTGTAGAAAACAAACGCGTCATCTGGATTGTCGCGCTGGTACTATCAAGCGCGTTCTGCATTGGGCTGATCCTCGCCGGTCTCACAGCCGTGGGGGTGATGTCGTTCCTGCCCTCTTCAAAATTCCCGACGTTGGAACCCGCGCAAACTTTATTTCCAACGCCGGATAGGACGCCTGACCTCACTCCGGTCAGCGTGGCGGCATCGCCCACAGCGACCGAAAATTTTGTCTTCAATATTCCCACTATTACGCCAAATCCCACCGCGACGTTGAGGCGAGAACTGCTTCCTTCGTCTGCATTTGGCGGCTCGAATTGTCCGCGGCAGCAGGTGTGCATCACCTTTCCGCGCGTGGACAGTGTGCTGCGCGGACCGGTTGAATTCAGAGGCACGGCGACGCGCGCGAATTTCGATTATTACAAATTTGAATTCAAGACCGAGAGCGCCACAGACTGGAATTTTCTCACCCGCTTCAAAAAGCCCGTCGTCAACAATGTGTTAATGGAATGGCACACGCGCACCGTGCCGCGCGGGATTTATTTGGTGCGGCTCATCGTTGTGGACAAGACCGGAAATTATTGGCCCGAATTCGCGCAGGTGCGCGTCATCGTCGAGCGATAGTTCTGAGCGGAACAGAGTGGGACGTTGAGTCTCATGCAGTCCAAGGATGCCTTGCTCTACCTGCGCCCAAGATATACGAAGAGAATAAATCCCGCGAAACAAGTCGCGCCCGCGACTCTCTTGCGCGGCGGTTATTTCGGGCACGGGCAATTTGATTTGATTGGCAAAATACGCGCTGCCCACTCCGCCCAACGAGAGCACTACGAAAACGAGCTGATAGTTCAGAGGGAACTCGATGTGGTCGAGCACCAGCCCGGCGATTGCCACACTGATCGCATTCGTCAAGCCGAGCAGTGACCAGCGACGACTCATAAAAGAAAATCGTCCCTGCGGTCCCGCCACGCCTGCCATCACAATCGTAAAGGCGATCCCGACCAGTGTTTGCGGCAGCGTCGCCAATGCCCAAATCACCAAGATCGCTTCAATGCGCAGCGCGGGCGCGAGGAACAACACGAGACCGGTGAGCGCAAAGGGGAGAATGGTAGCAAAGCGCGCGACCGCGAACAACCGCACCACATCGCGCCGTCGCGACAGGAAGCGGCTGATGGGGAGCGCGAATAAGAATCCGGCGAACGCGGGCATCGCGGTCAAAAGACCGACCGTGAAATTTGTCGCGCCGAGACGTGTGAGCAAGACGGGCAGAAACGGGTTTGCTGCACTCGCAAAGCCAATCGCCAGTCCGTCCATCAGCGCGTTCCGCACATTGCTCGATGGCGCATCCGAGCCGCGCGGAATCAAACGCGCCAGTGGCAAGGTCGCCGCCAACTTATTGGCAAGCGGCAGACGCGTGGGCGCGAGCACTTGAATTTTTTGTTGGGGCATAAGATGCTAATGGCAGCAAAATGTTTGAATCACGGCGCGCGACCGGACGCCCGCGCGCGAGCAAGCAGTTGAACCCACGACCGATTTACTTACACGAGCAGAGCGCCATCAGGTCGCTTTTGCGCCGGACAAAATTTTTAAGCAGCGAAATAGATGGCGCGTCCACTCTCTCCGTTATTAAATCCGCGCATGCGTCGTTATTAAACGATAGCACGTCCAAGCCGCTATCGTACGCGGATCGAAAAGTTCAAATCTTAAGGAGGATACTATGCCAATGTCTTCGTTGAAAGACTTGTTTCAAGATGAGTTGAGAGACCTCTACCACGCCGAGAAGCAAATACTCCGGGCGTTGCCGAAAATGATCAACGCGGCTTCCGATCAGGATTTGCAGAGCGCGTTCCAAGAACATCTGGACCAAACGCAAGAGCACGTCGCGCGGCTGGAGCAAATTTTCAAAAAGCAAAAGATGGCGGCGCGCGGCAAAGTCTGCAAAGGTATGCAGGGCATCATCGAGGAAGGACAAGAACTGCTGAAAGAAGATGCTGAGCAGGCGGTGCTCGACGCGGCTTTGATTGCTGCCGCGCAAAAAGTGGAGCATTATGAGATCGCGAGCTATGGCACGATTCGCACCTATGCACAGGAAATGGGCAAGCCCGAGCTGGCTCAACTCTTGCAGCAAACGTTGGATGAAGAATACGCGGCAAATGACAAGCTGACCCAACTCGCCGAGCGCCGCATCAACCTCAAAGCGGAATAGGTGTCGGCGACTCTGATGCTCAAGGTCAGCCCGATGCTGGAGCGGGAGGTTCTGCTGGGATATGTCTGTCCCAGAGGGATCCCTGCGGGACAAACTGAAACAGGGTGATGAAACAGGTTTATATCTGGCTCTGTTGACTTCAAAGTCAGCAGTAATTCGCCCTTTGCTGCGATGCAGGGTATCGCCACACACCCTAGTTCGGGGGGGCGAGTCCCGCCAAAGGTCCCGTGAGCTTCCAAGTACAAGTCTGGTCCACTCTCGAGTGCAATGCCCGATACGTCGCGTGTCGGGCATTTTTATTTCTGGTAGCTGGATGCGGCTCGTCTTCCGAACGCCGAGCCGCTGCACGACCTGAAAGCACTTATTTTTACGACTGGCTGGCGACTGCCGACCGCGCTGTTTGTGAATTGGTACTGGATTGCGTAAAGGTGTTTGCGACGCGACGGTGGTCGCGCGATGCAAAAAAATCGCGCGAATAAAATCGTCAAACATTTTTGAACCTTACGTTTAATTTTGAGATGAATATGAAAGAGGGATAATGCCACAAGCAAAGAGTCGGAACAAAGGTCAGTCTCAAGAGAGTCAAGGCAAGCATCAGGACAAAGGTCAAGGACAGAGTAAGGAGAAAAATCTCCAGCCGCCGCAAGCGCAGTCGCGCCAACCGGGCGTTGAGCAGGAGATGACGCCGCGTCCGAAAGCGGAAGACCGACAGTACCGCGGCAGTGGCAAGCTCGAAAATAAAGTTGCCATCATTACCGGTGGTGACAGCGGCATCGGTCGCGCGGTGGGCATTTGTTTTGCCAAAGAAGGCGCGGATGTCGCGGTGCTTTATTTGAATGAGCATCAGGACGCGGCAGAAACCAAACGTTTGATCGAGAAAGAGGGACGGCGCTGTCTCACGATCGCCGGCGACATCGGTGATGAAAGTTTTTGTCGCGAGGCGGTCGAACGAACTGCGCGCGCATTCGGACGCCTCGATATTCTCGTGAACAACGCTGCCGAGCAGCATCCGCAAGAGAGTATTGAAGCAATCAGCGCGGAGCAGCTGGAGCGAACTTTTCGCACGAACATTTTTTCATTCTTTTATATGACGAAAGCCGCGCTGAAACATTTGCGAGAGGGCAGTACGATCATTAACACCACGTCGATTACGGCGTACAAGGGCAGCCCTCAACTGCTGGATTATTCATCCACCAAAGGCGCGATTGTAGCGTTCACGCGCTCGCTCTCACAATCGCTGGTGGAGAAAGGCATTCGCGTCAACGGCGTCGCGCCCGGACCGATCTGGACGCCACTTATTCCGGCAACTTTTCCGCCGGATAAAGTCGCGTCATTCGGCGGCAGTGTGCCAATGAAGCGGGCGGGACAACCTGAAGAAGTCGCACCGAGTTATGTCTTTCTCGCGTCCGATGATTCGTCGTATATGACCGGACAGATCCTGCACGTCAACGGTGGTGAGGTCGTCAACGGCTAGAAAAGATGCGTGAGTTATGGGTAAACGCGAAAGAATATTTACCGACCCCAAAAAAATAATCGACCTGCTCAAGGCGACATGGAACGAGTGGAACGAGGATAAAGCGCCGCGGCTCGGCGCGGCACTCGCCTACTATACTGCGTTCTCAATCGCGCCACTCTTGTTGATTATCATCGCGATCGCCGGTTTGATCTTTGGTGAGCAAGCCGCACGAGGACAAATCGTCGGACAGATCCAGGGTTTGGTCGGCGAGCAGGGCGCGCAGTTAATCCAGACGATGCTGCAGAACGCGCAAAAGCCGAGCGCCAATCTCATCGCGAGCATCATTGGAATCGTCACTTTGGTCCTCGGCGCGTTGGGTGTCTTCGGTCAATTGCAAGATGCGCTGAATGTGATCTGGGAAGTTGCGCCCAAACCGGGGCGCGGGATTGTTGGCGTCATTAAAGACAGATTGTTGTCGTTCTCTATGGTGATTGGAACGGGCTTTTTGTTGATGGTCTCGCTCGTTCTCAGCGCCGGCGTAGCCGCGGCGGGCGCTTTCTTTGGAAACTTGGTGCCTGGTCCGGCGCTGTTGTTAGAAGTTCTGAACTTTATCATTTCGTTCGCGGTCATCACGCTGATGTTCGCGGTTATTTATAAATATCTGCCCGACGCGAAAATTGCGTGGAGCGATGTTTGGGTTGGCGCGGCGGCAACGGCTCTACTCTTTACCATCGGCAAGTTTGCGATTGGATGGTATATGGGACGGAGCACGATCGGCTCGACCTACGGCGCGGCAGGCTCGCTCGCGGTGCTCTTGATTTGGGTCTACTATTCAGCCCAGATTTTATTTTTTGGGGCGGAGTTCACCCAAGTTTATGCGAACCAATACGGCTCGCACGTCGTACCGGCTAAAGACGCGTTGAGCGTAACGGAGGCAGCGCGCGCCGAGCAGGGAATGTTACACACCGAAACGGTGCAAGCTGCGACCGGTAACAAGAAATCGGCAAAGCGGTCTTCATCCCGAACTCCGAGTGACGCGACTCCGGTCAAGCAACTGTCGCCAAGTCCCCCAAAGCTGTCCAGCATAGACGCGCGACCAAACGTTGACCTGAGTTATCAACGCAATGTTGCGGCATTGCTCGGTTTTATTGCCGGAGCGATTGCGGGAGCGCGGGCAGCGCGCGGAACTGCGCGTGACAGGCGCGAGGATTCTTAAAAACTTTTCACAGTTTAGGTCTAGACAGAATCAATTATTGGTTGTAAAATTGGCTCTCGGATTGCAACGAACAAATAGAAGGGGGGTGGGTCTATCGCGCCGAACGAACAAGTCAACAAACAAGTATCCTATCTATAGCGAGCGCGAGTGCAGTGCCTATTACGATGAAGTTCTAGCGCTGCCAAACAGTGTGCG
>JBBSHK010000227.1:0-5535 GCA_038253185.1 Anaerolineae bacterium
CCGATTTCCGCGCGGTGTTGTACGATGGCTCGTACCACGCGGTCGACTCCTCCGAAATGGCATTCAAGCTCGCCGCGCACAAGGCGTTCAAGACCGGCTTCCCGCAAGCAAATCCAGTGCTGCTCGAACCGGTGATGAATATCGAAGTGACCGTGCCCGAAAATTTTATGGGCGACATCATTGGCGATCTCAACACCAAACGCGCGCGCGTGCAGGGCATGGAGCAAAAAGGCGCGTGGGGCGTGGTGACCGCGCAGGCGCCGCTTTCAGAAATTGAGCGCTATGCGACCGACTTGCGTTCGATGACACAGGGGCGCGGCTATTTCAAAATGGAATTCAGCCATTACGACGTAGTGCCGAGTCACATCGCCAACAACATCATCGAGAAGGCGCGTAAGGAACGCGCGGGTGAAGAGACCGACGAAGAAGAGTAAATTCAGTTCACAATTTTCGAGAGGAAAAAAGAGAGACAGGATGAACGCACGTTTCAGTTTTTTAATTATTATTAGTGTCGCATTACTGGCGACTCTGGCGGGTTGTGGCGGTGCGGCGCCTGCGGTGGCAACCAGCGCACCCGTCGCAACCAAGACGGCGGCGCCGACGACCGACGTCGGCGCGATCCAAACGCAAGCTGCCGCGAACATTTTCGCGACTCAGACCGCGAGCGCGCCCACAGCAACGGCAACCACCGCCGCCACAGCAACCAGCGCGGCAACTTCAACCAAACCCGCGTCCACCAGCGCGCCCACGCGCACAACTGCGCCGACCAGCACCCCCAGTTCACTCGGCGGGAGCAGTGACGCGAGTTTTATTAGTCAGGTCGTGATCGCGCGCGAGACTCAAGCGACCACCTTCGACCCGATTGACATACTTTCGACTTATGCGACCACCGACGCCAAGTTCCACGCGGTCGCAACGCTCAAGGACGCACCCGCCAATTCCGCCCTGAAAGCCGTGTGGTATGCAGTTGACGTTGGCACGGCAGCGGCAAAGAATTCCAAGATTGACGAGACCGCGGTGACAACCGAAGGTTCTCGCAATGTGGACTTTACGCTGACGGCGAACTCGGGTAAGTGGCCCGAAGGAACTTATCGCGTCGAAATTTTTGGTAACGGCGCGCAGGCGTGGGCACAACTTTTTTCGGTGAGCAAGTCCGGCGAGAAAACGAATTTCATCGACCAAACGGTTCTGGCGAAGGACACCACTCCTGACGTGTTTGAACCGCAGGATATCACAATGGTGTTTGCGCCCGATGACAAGGTGTTTCACTTTGTTGTCGTGCTGAAGGACGCGCCCAGCAATTCCAAACTGGGCGTGACGTGGTATTTCGGCGAGCAGGAGATCGACACCGCGAATCTGACCATCAGTGGCACGCGCAACGTCGACTTTACTTTGAAGCAACAAAAGCCGTGGCCGCCCAGCAGCTTTCACGCGAATCTATTTGTGAATGGGAAGTTTGAGCGCACCGTCTTTTTCAGTGTGCAATAAATAAATGCCCGTCTCCCCGCGGGACCGTCATCGCGATACTGGACTATTGGAAGAGGAGCGCAGCAGGTCGAAAGAAAACGACGGGGCTGCGCTCCTTGCTACAATTCACCAAGCTCAAAAATTTTTCGGTACGCCTCGGGGGTCGCGTGGGAAATGGGTGAGCCAATTCGATCCAACGTTTAGAAAGTGTGAGGCGCATCTTGTTCAAAAGCATTGTTCTTCGCCGCGCGCTGTGTGCTGTGAGCGCGCTCGTGTTATTCACTACAGTGGCTTGCTCAAGCGCGACCCCAACACCCACAGCGGAATCGCTGCAGGTGACGGAACCGACGCGAGGTCCCGTGACGTTCCGCTCTGTGACGAATGCGCCGAACGTTACACCGCCTGCCGTGTGCCAGGACGCCGCCGCGCCCCAAAGTTACGTCAAGAGTGTTGCGGTGGCGAAAGAGGTTTCTGCAGGTAATCTGGAGCCGATACAGGTGACAGACAGCTACGATCCGACCCAGAAGAAATTTCACGCGGTCGTCAAGATCGAGAATGCGCCCACTTCGACCCGGCTAAAAGCCGCGTGGTATGTCGTGGACGCGAGCGGTTATCAGGGGAATAGCGAGCTCGACGAGAGCGAGCAGGTGACTGGCGGGACGCGCAACATCGACTTTACGCTCTCGCCAACGAGTGAAGTGTGGCCCACCGGCTCGTACTGCGTCCAACTTTTCGCGAACGGGCAGTTGGCGTACGTCAAGACCTTTGCTGTAAAGGGCAGTGTGGTGATGAACAGCTCGCCGATTGTGGAAGTAATATTGGCGCCACAGGTAGCCCTGAATAATCTCGCGCCGATCGATCCTGCGACGAGCTTTGCGCCGACAACTCCACTGATCCATTGTGTCGTACGGATAGAAAACGCGGCGGCGGAGACTAAATTCACCGCGCGCTGGCTGCTGCCCGATGCGAGTGTTCAGGAATACACACTGACGGCGCAAGGCTCGCGCAGGCTGGATTTTACTCTGACGCCGGGCAGCAGCGCGTTCGTGCCGGGCGAATACAAGGTTGAGATTTATTTCAACGATCGGTTGGATCGGGTCGAAAAGTTTTTTGTTCAGTGAGGCGTAGTTTTCCGCGCGGATATAAGGATTTGCGGACCTTAGCGGGCGAGCATCATTTGCAGAGGAATTTGATAGATGCGATGCAGGAAAGAATCAAACAAGGTTCGATGTGGCTTGACCGTAAGCGCGCGATCGAAGGCGGCGAGCGCCTGTAGCCACCCACCCTGCTTGAGAAACAATTGGCTGAGCAATCGCAGCGTCGCAAATTCATCTGAGCGTTCGTTCCCCTCATGAAATAAATCGACTGCCTGTTCGTACAGCGCCATGGCGGCTTTCGGGTTCCCCGAATTTTCTTCCAGTCGCGCGAGATTGCCCAGCGCGCGTGCCTGTCCCACAGAATCATTCAACTTTGTAAACCCAATGCGCGCTAGCTCGAACGCGGCGCGCGACTCCGATTTTCTACCGCCGAGATAATAGAGCACGCCGAGGTCGTTCGACGTGACCGCGCTTTGTTTTGTATCGCCCCGAGCTAGCGCCTGCGCGCGTGATTTTTCCAATCGCGCGGCAGATTCGTTCAATGTCCCGCTCTGCGTCGTCTGTTTCAGTTCTTGTGAATTCATAAGCGCTCCTTTAAGTAATTTCCACCAATTATATCATCCGCGGCAGCCGCTTGGAATAGTCCAAAAGCTTGCCGCGCGAGAAACAAGAAAGAGGCGGTCAAGACCGCCTCTTTCTTTGTCAAACTTTATTTCAGGGTCGCGTGACGGGTTTGGCTGGCAGCGGCAGCGCGGGTTTGGTGATTGTGCTGCTTGTCGTCGGTTTGGTCTTGCTGACCGTCGCGGGTTTGGCGGGGCTGGCGGCAGCGGGCTTGACATTGTTTGCCGCCGCGTTCGGAATGACGACCGTCGTACTCGCGGAGGATTTGTTCGGACTGGTATCATCCTTGCTGCCGTTGCTATTATTCGACGCGAGCGAGCCTCCGGCATAAATTCCGTTCAGTGCGCGGCTGTGACAATTGCAAGCCTCGTGCATCACGCCGCCGCGCGCCATTGTGCCGTCGTATTCGGTACCTTGACTTTGAAAAGTCCAACCGCCGAAATTGAGCGGAACGTTTGGTAGAGCCGCCGGCATCCATTGACCGTTGTACAAGCGCGCGATGTGCAGGTGATCGGCTTGCGACATTCCGCCCTCACAGGAGGGATGTCCAATGTGCTGACCGAGGTTGACGAATGTGCCATCTTCGATCCGCTCCGCCGCGCCCATATGCATATACATTAACGTCCAGCCGTCGCCTTGGAAATCTGTGCCGCTCAAATTGAGCATCACGCGCCCGCGTTCCGCGCGGGTAATTTTCCCCGGCGCCGCAGCAACCGCCCATTCCGCAGACGGGGTGCAGGTGCCCGCGCCATCGGTGGGCGCGAAATCCACCGCTGCCCACGCGCTGCCTCCGGCGTAGCCGCCATGGGGTCCGCCGGTATAATACCAAGTGTGTCCGTCCTCGTACGGCATTCGCAAATCGGGCTGTGTCAAATCGGCTGGCACAAGCGGCTCGATCGAGTTCGCCATCGGGTCACCGAAAAGTTTTTGATAGGTCGCGCGGAAACCATCGGGACCAATCAGCGTCAGCCAATTGTCCCACGTCGTCTCGCGCGCAAACATATGTTGCAACGCGACGGTGCCCGGATTCAGGTCGCCCGCGAGTCTCGCGCGCACGCCATCGCGAAAGTTTAATGTCTTGAGCCCGCGATAAAGTTTGGCGTAATACCCCTCGTTCAAAGTATTCGCTACCCAGAACGCCTGTCGATAAAGTCCGGGGCGTGCAGGATCGAAATAGCCCATTGGGTACGTTGATTCTTTCGAACCAACGCTTGTGTGCGTGACCCAGCCACCTTGCAATTCCAAAATGGTCAGCAGCACGCGCGGACCAACGCTGAATCGTTCAGAGACAAGTTGAATGATCTCAGCACCACTCATCTCGTTGCCTTCGACTACTTCATGATAATTTGCGAGAACGCCGCCGTACTGTTGCGCGACTGCGTTAATATCAAACTGCTCGTACGCGGGACTCAACACGGCTTCACTATCGGGAATTATTTTGTCGTTCGGCGCGTTGACTTGGCTCGAATTCGCGCGGATATGAAGCAACTGTCCCACTTGAATGTGATCGGCATTATGGATGCCGTTCAAGCTCTTGAGTTCCTCGGGGTTCACTCCGAAGCGATTCGCGATCAGCGTCAATGAATCCCCCACGCGTACGCGGTAATCTTGAACCACCGACGGCGCGGGTTGAACGGCAGGCGCACTCACAGGCGCGGGCGCGATAGGCACTGTTTCCGATTGGGTTTCAGCCTGAGATTGGTTATCGACTTGAGATTGGGTTTCGGTGAGCACTGTGACGAAAGCTTCGTCGGATTGCGGCACGCGTGCGCTCAGGTCGAGCGCGGGCTGAGAGTCAACACTGGCGACCGGACCGGCAATTTCATTTACCGTCTCCGAAGGACCCGTCGCGCAGGCGGCGAGCATGAGCATGGTGAGTGCGACGAGCGAAAGCGAGCAGAGTCTGAAAATCTTTTGAGCCAACAAAATGCGTTTTATCCCCTCTCTCTAATTTTGACGCGAGCAGGCATCACTAAATCGCGTAAATTGGTTACCAGAACGGGTCGAGGCGCAAGTTATTTCACGCGATAATGCCGGTCGAGTGTGCCAGCGACCTCGCGTGCACCAGATCGAATCATTCGCTGGGGCAAAGTTTCAGGGGCGGCGTTGCAACGTTCTATGGATGAGTTCGGTGAGCGTGCGGTGAAGGTGAAACTCGGGGACTTCGTTGTCTTTGTTGTCCAACGGGCACTATTCTAACAGAATCAAAAAAATACGCAAATTCAGCCAACCGACCTAATCCTAGTCCTCGTCGGCTGCCGTGGTCAAGAGGAAGAGCTGAAAAACTAGACACGATTTTGCATCTGCGATATACTCGCGTGCGGGAGACAATGTCATGCGACAGCGTCTC
>JBBSHK010000228.1:0-5523 GCA_038253185.1 Anaerolineae bacterium
CAGTGAAAGCGGCGAGCGATGTTTTCTCGCCCATCGATGGCGAAGTGGAAAGCATCAACGAAAAGTTGGTCGAGTCACCGGATCTATTGAATCGCGATCCGCACGGCGAAGCGTGGCTCATCCAAGTTCGTCCCGCGCAGCAGCGAGCGGATGAACATCTGATGGAAGCTGATGAGTATCGCGGCAAAATCGAAAGTGGAGAAATTCATTAAGAATGCACAATGACAAATGAACAATGCACAATGGCAATACCGCATGAGCCTGACTTTGATTTTTGATTGTGCATTGAGCATTGTCCATTGTCCATTGGAGTAAGCATGCATCGTTTTATTCCCAACACCGACGCGGATCGCGCGGCAATGCTCAAGACGATTGGCGTTGGCTCGGTCGAAGAATTATTTTCCGACGTGCCGCGCGAGGCGATGAATGCGCAAATTAATTTGCCGCCCGCGCTGTCTGAACTGGAGCTGATGCGCGAGCTGCGCGCGATGTCGGCGCAGAACGCACATCTGAGCGACTACGCCGGCTTTCTCGGCGCGGGCGCGTACAATCATTTCATCCCCGCGACCGTGCCGCACCTGATTTTTCGTGCGGAATTTTTTACGGCATACACGCCGTACCAACCGGAGATCAGTCAGGGCACACTGCAAACGATTTTCGAATACCAGTCAATGATTTGCGATCTTACGGGGATGGATGCGGCGAACGCGTCGCATTACGACGGCGCGACCGCGACGGCTGAAGCCGCGATCCTCGCGGTGAATTCATTCCGCGACCGCGAGAAAATTATTGTCGCGCCAACGCTTCATCCCGAATACCGCGCGACGCTGCGAACGTACCTGGAAGGGCAAGGTATTCCAATCGTCGGCGACGAAGATTTGAGTGCGCCGCTGGAGGCGGTGCTCGCGAAACATCTCGACGCGAAAACCGCGGGCGTGATTGTGGCGAATCCTGATTTTCTTGGCGAAGTGCGTGATCTCCGCGCAGTCGCAGATCGCGTGCACGCCGCGGGCGCGCTCTTCATCGTGAGCGCGTATCCCATCGCGCTCGGAATGTATGAAGCGCCCGGCAATTATGGCGCGGACGTCGTCGTGGGCGAAGGTCAGTCGCTCGGCAATGCGATTGGATTCGGCGGACCGTATCTCGGAATTTTCGCGTGCAAAGAGAAACACATTCGCCGCTCGGCGGGCCGGCTCGTCGGGCAAACGGTTGACACCCAAGGACGCCGCGGTTTTGTGCTCACGCTGCAAGCGCGCGAGCAGCACATCCGCCGCGAAAAAGCGACATCGAATATTTGCACCAACGAAGCGTTGAACGCGCTCGCCGCGTGTGTTTATCTGGCGACGATGGGCAAGCAAGGATTGCGCCAGGTCGCGGAACTGTGTTACCAGAAGGCACACCAAGCCGCGCGAGAAATCGCCGCGCTGCCGGGATACCGCGTCACGTCGAACGAATTCTTCAACGAATTCGTGGTCGAGTGCCCGCGCGCGGTGGCAGACATCAATCAGATTTTGCACGAACATAAAATTATTGGCGGATACGATTTGAGCAAGGACTATCCGCACCTGAAAAATTCAATGTTGGTCGCGGTCACAGAAATGAATACGCACGCGCAGATCGACGCGCTGATGGATGCGCTAAACGAGGTGAAGCGATGAGCATCGTCGCGAACAAGCTCGAACCAATTTTGTACGAAATGAGCACGCCGGGCGCGATCGGGGTTTCACTGCCCGATTCGGATGTGCCGGAAACCCCGCTGCCCCAACATTTGATGCGAAAAGATTTGCCGCTGCCGGAAATTTCCGAAGTGGATGTGGTGCGCCACTTTACGCGGCTCTCGCAAAAAAATTATTGCGTCGATCTCGGCATCTATCCGCTCGGCTCCTGTACGATGAAATACAATCCCAAGATGAATGAAGAAGCGATCAAGCTGCCCGGATTTTCGCAAATTCATCCGTATCAAGATGCCGAAACGGTACAAGGCGCGCTGCAACTAATGTACGAGTTGCAAAATTACCTCGGCGAAATTTCCGGGCTGCCCGGCGTCACGCTCCAGCCCGCCGCCGGCGCGCAGGGTGAACTCACCGGCATTCTCGTGATCCGCGCGTATCACCTCGCGCGTGGCGACACCGCGCGAAATGAAGTACTCGTCCCTGATTCCGCGCACGGCACGAATCCCGCGACCTCGACGATGGGCGGCTTTAAGGTCGTCGAAGTGAAATCCGACAGGCGCGGCAATGTTGATTTGGACAATTTGCGCGCAAAGGTAAATGAAAAAACGGTCGGCTTGATGCTGACGAATCCGAATACGCTCGGTCTGTTCGAGGAGCGCGTGCAGCAGGTCTGCCAGATTGTTCACGATGTCGGCGGCTTGGTGTACGGCGACGGCGCGAATCTCAACGCGATTGTTGGTCTCGTGCGCGCCAGTGATCTCGGTTTCGATGTGGTGCATACGAACCTGCACAAAACTTTTTCAGTCCCGCACGGCGGCGGTGGACCGGGCGCAGGTCCGGTGATGGTGCGTGAGAACCTCGCGCAATTTCTACCCGGACCGATTGTCGTCAAGCACGGCAACGAGTACAGTTTTCATATGCCGCAGCACTCGATCGGTCGCGTCAAATCGTTCTGGGGAAATTTTCTCGCGCTCGTGCGCGCATACACCTACATCCGCAGCTATGGTCGCGAGCATTTGCGCGAGATCGCGGAGAACGCCGTCATCAATGCGAATTATTTACTCGCGCGTCTGCGCGGCGCCTACGAGCCCGCCTTTCCCGACCGCAAGTGCAAACACGAATTCGTGCTCGACGGCACGCGCTTTGCGAAACAGTACGGCGTGCGCACGCTCGACGTGGCGAAGCGAATCATCGATATGGGATTTTATCCGCCCACAATTTATTTTCCGCTGATCGTACCTGAATGTCTGATGATCGAGCCGACGGAAACACAGTCCAAAGCCTCGCTCGACGAATTCGCCGACGCGCTCTTGCAAATCGCGGAAGAAGCGCGCACCGATCCTGATCTCTTGCATTCTGCCCCACACAATACGCCGGTGTCACGGCTCGACGAAACGCGCGCCGCGCGCGATCCGATTCTCCGCTATAAAACCCGCGAGCCGCTCGCGGCGATGCGCGACCCGGAAATTATTCCCACCGGAGTTGGATAAAAAAAGAGGGCGTCCAGTCGACGCCCTTCTTGCTTACTTCCAACGAGTTGCATCAGTGTGCTCCGCGACCACAAAATTCAACCCGTCAAAAACTCATGCATTAGCAGATGAAAATGGTGCACGCCGTTTTCGCGCTTGACGGAGAAGCGACCTTGATTGTATGTCCGCGAATGCAATCCCCGCTGCACCGTCTCGCACAGCTCGATGTCCTCTTGCTGAATCTCGTCGCTGAATTTGATAATCTCTTGCATTGAACCCCACCCCTCGCCCGTGCCCGGCTCTTTGAAAAACCATTCAAAGATCGTCAGCGTCTTGTCGTGACCGAGCGGCAAGATGATGTTGCTCGACATATTGTCGAGATAAATATTCAGCATCAAGTTCGGAAAAATCCTGAGATAGAGCGCTTGCTCCTCACCCTCGCCGCGCACGTAACGGCGATCCCGTCCCGGAATCTCGCCCGCCTTTAATTCGCGAATGGGCGCGTACTGCGAAGAGTAATAGCGGAACGTATCCACGCGATATTGTTCATAATCCAATTCGCGGAAAAGTCCGGGATGCGCGATTGGAACGTGATAGCCCTCGAGATAATTGTCCACATACACTTTCCAATTACAATTGATAATATAATCGCGCCGCTCAACCGAACGCATCTGCGAAAGATCATAGCCGGCGCGCGCAACCTTGTCAGGAATATCTTCCAAAAATCCGCGCAACGGCGGCGCGCCGCCGTCGAGATTCACAAAAATAAATCCGCCCCACGTCTCGACGCGCATCGCCGGCAAACAAATTTCACTCTGGTTCCAATCCCGCACACCCTCGAATTCTGGCTGATACATCAATTTTCCATCGAGTCCATACGTCCAGCCGTGATACATACACTGTAAGCTTTTGCGATTGCCCTTGCCGACCGCGACCGCGCCCGCGCGATGACGACACACATTCGAGAACGCGCGCAAAATTCCGTCAGTGCCGCGCGTGATTACCAATGGTTCACCCGTGACTTCACACGTAAAATAATCGCCCGCGCGCGCGACCAGTTCTTCGCGCCCGACGACCTGCCACGTTTTCCAAAAAAGTTTTTCTTTTTCGAGTTCAAGAAATTCAGGATTCGTGTACCAGCGCGCGGGCAAGGTGGCCGCGCGCGCGAGATCAGCCGTCGGTGTAAAATCGCTCAGGTCCATATTTCCTCCTGCTTGGATTATTAAGCAAGATCGAGTCGAGGTCAACATCCGCACAGGCTCCAAAAAGCTCAGAGACCGGCTTTGCCTCACATCGTTTGCTCGCATCGGAGATTGACAAGCCGATTGAATATCGTAGAATATTTTGACTGCTATGACAATCAAGAAAATGCGAGTTGCCGCCGCGGACCTTGGCAGCAACAATCTCCATCTCACTATCGCGGAAATTGACCGAGGCGCACTGCATATTCTCGTCAAGCACGAAATTCCCACGCGCCTGAGTCAAGATGTGGACGATGACGGGCGCGTGAATCCCACCAAGATGGCGCAGATCGCGGCGGTGCTCAATCTGTATCAAGCGCTCGCCCAAAGTTACGCGGTCGAAAAGTTCTTGTGCCTCGCGACGGAGGCGACGCGCGCCGCGAACAATGCGGAGCAATTTCTCGATTTCTTACGCGAACGTACCGGGCTGGACGTGCAGGTTGTTTCGGGCGAAGTGGAAGCGGCGCTCACCTTTCGCGGCGCGACCCACAATCGCAAGCTGCACGTGGGACAACTGGTCGTGGACATCGGCGGCGGCAGCACCGAACTCGTCGCGGCGAACCGGCATCAGGTCGATTGGGTGATGATGATCCCTATCGGCTCCGGGCGAATGACCCGCTGCTTTATTAAATCCGACCCGCCGCGCAAAAAAGATCTGGCAAAGCTCGCCGCCTACCTCGACCGCCTCTTTAGGCAAGTGCGCCCCGACCACAAAATCAGCGATGTGATTCTCACCGGCGGCACCGCTCAAAATCTGCATCACTTGATTGCGACCGATCGCGCAAAATGGAAGTTGAAACGGAAAAGTTTAATTGAGGCGCTGAGGCAACTAGAGAAACAACCTGCCTCCGAGATCGCACAAATCTACCAGATGGACCTGGCACGCGCCTCGACGCTCGCGGCGGGCATCTTAATCGCAGATTCGATGCTGCGTCGTTTTAATTTGCGTCAAGCGCGCATCAGTCCGCACGGCGTCGGTAGTGGACTCATTCTGACCTTCGCCCACTACGGTGACGATTGGATCGAGCATCTGGTCTCGCCGGAGATTGCGCGTGCCCCCAGCCCGCTGGATCGCGCGAGCGGAGCTCGATCCCTCTTTACCGGAATATTGAAGAGCGACGGAGGCAGCAGTGGCTGAGA
>JBBSHK010000229.1:0-5504 GCA_038253185.1 Anaerolineae bacterium
CCGAGCAAGCCAACGACCGAGCGCGCCTGTGCTGCCAACTCCGGAGCGTCGAGCACGCGCGCCGCTTCAAAATAAGCCGATGCCATCAGCGCGTTCCAATCGGTGTAAAGATTGTGATCGACGTACGGCGCGATTAATTTCGCGCGCTCCTCTTTCGACAAACCATAATAATGCTCGTCCGCGTCTTGGCTGCCGTAAAAATATCCCTGCGCGTGATCGTAGAGCGTCGCATTCAAATAATCAATCATCGAACGCGCGGTGTCGTGGAATAATTCGCGTCCGGAGACTTGGTACGCGTGAAGATAAACCATCAGCAGTCGCGCGTTGTCCTCCAGCATCTTTTCAAAGTGCGGCACGCTCCAGTCACGCGTGGTCGAGTAGCGAAAAAAGCCGCCCGCGACTTGATCGTACACGCCGCCACGCGCCATCTTGGTCAGCGTGGTCGTCACGACATTCAAATATTTTTCATCGCGCGATTTGAAATATTTCGCCAACGCCAGTTCAATCGCATCGGTGTGTGGGAACTTGGGCTCGTCGCCGAAACCGCCGTAGAGCGGATCGAAATTGTCGAGCACGTCTTGGGCGACATTCTCAAAAACTTGATTGGAGAGCGCGCCCTCGGTCGTTGCAGCGGCAGTGCGCGCGGCGGCGCGTTTTTGTGAGACCTCGCGCACTTTTGCCAGAATATTTTGCTTGTCCTGTTGGTACGCCTCGCTCACCTGATACAAATAGCCGTGCATCTGCTGCGGTGGAATATACGTGCCGCCGGTAAGTAATTCGCCATCGGGTGTGAGAAACGCGGTCGTGGGCCAGCCGCCGAGATTGTAGCGACGATTGACGTCGGGACGTTGGTCGTTGTCCACGCGCACCGGAATAAAATTTGCATTGATCATCTGGATCACTTGCGGGTCTGAGTACGACGTCTCGTCCATCACGTGACACCAGTGGCACCACACCGCCGAGATTCCCAAAAGAATCGGTTTATCTTGTTGCTTTGCTTCTGCAAATGTCTGATCGTCCCACTCGCGCCAGTCGATTTCGTGCGCGCGATTGGCTCGCGGCGAAAAATGAAACTCAGCCATCAATTATTCCTTTCCTATTCATCTCAACACTTTACAACGATTGGATGCTCGCGCGTTAAATTGCTCGTACTCAGGTGACGGTATCTCGAACGCGCGCGCGGTACTTTTCAAACGCGCGTGATTCCTGAATCGCGCGAATTTCCGACATCGCCGCGCCCAGTTCATCGTCGCGTGTGTAGAAATGCGGCGACAATCGAATCCCCGCGCCGGGGCGATAGTCCACAATAAATTCGCGGTCTTTCAGCACTTTGGAAATTTCGTACCCGTGCTCCACATTCACCGCGACAGTGCCGCCGCGCAAATTTGGATCGCGCGGTGTCGTAACCGGAAAATCGTACTCGTCGGCAAGCTCGATGAGCCGTGCTGACTGGGCGACGGATTTCGCGCGAATTTTTTCGATGCCGATTTCGCGAATGATCTCCAGCCCCGGGCGCGCGGCGTAGAGCGCGGGAATTGCCGGCGTACCGGTCTGGAATTTCGCAATCGAATCAATTGGATCAATCGCGCCGGTCTCGAAATCGAATGGACGCGCGTGGGCGAACCAGCCGACGAGTCGCGGCTGCAACTCGGAAATCAAATCCGGGCGCACGTACAAAAACGCGTTGCCCGGACCGCCGCACAGCCATTTCAAACAGCCACCGATATAAAAGTCCGCGTTCAATTTTTCGACATCGACCGGAATCGTGCCGACCGCCTGATAGCCGTCGAGAATCACCTGCGCGCCGACACGCTGCGCTTTCTCACAAACGGCGCGCGCAGCTTGAATGAACGCGCTTTTGAAGAGGACATGAGAGATGACGACCAGCGCGGTCTCGTCGTCAATCGCATCCAGCAACTTTTGTTGATCGATGGTGATGCCGTCGTCCGAGTGAACCGTTTCGATGACCGCGCCACGCGCCCGCTGCTCTTCGCAGAGATACAGGATCGAGGGAAAGTGCATATCGTCATTGACGATTTTTTTTCGCCCGTTCGTAAATTCAATACACGAAAAAATGGTCGCGTGCGCGAGCGTCACATTCGGCTGCCAGATCAGAGAAGCGCGCGGCGCATTCAACAGCGGCGCGATCCATTCACCGAACTCACGCGTCAGTCCCCACCATTTTTCTTGCCACGCGCGCACGCCGCGCGTCGCCCACGTTTCGGCGTATTCGTACAGCGCGTCGTATGCGGCTTGCGGCATCGCGCCAAGCGAATTGCTGATGAGATAGTTCGCGTCGCGTAGGACGGGGAATTGCGAACGATATTGCAGGAGAGCGTCGCTCATTCAACTAAATGTCCGGCGCGGCGAGTCCGTGCATTCCTAACGTGAGCGAGATTTCGCCGCCGTGATGTAGATCATGTTCCAACAAATGCCACAAGACCCACTGGCGCACATTGCTGTATTCTTTTCCTCCGTGCTTGGCTAGAACACTGGCGGCAAGATCGTCCGGAGTCCAGCGAGCGAGCGCATCTTGCATAAAGCGCCACGTGGTTTCGAGTCCCTGCACAAGTTCAGCGGCGGTCCGCTGCGGGGCATTGTCGTGGTCCCATGTTTCGAGCGGCGTGATGTCTTCACCACCTTCATGCAAGCCAAAGTGAAACCAGCCCACGCGCGCCCCGATGATATGGCGCGCGATTTCGTCAACGCTGCGGAGGTTCGGCGCGGCGCGCAGCGCGAGCTGTTCGGGCGACAAGGGCGCGAGCGCGCGGGTTAGTTCGTCCTGATATTTTTTCCAATTATCGTAAAACGTTCGGAGGGTTGATTGCTCATCTGCCATGTTGTTTTAGCTCCATTATGCGTGTTGTCAAGGATTCTAGGGCGTGTCTGCAAAGGGCGAAATCTCCGGTCAGTCCTATTCCACAGAGCCAGAAATATAGTTCAGCTTGCTACCGGAGAAGGATTTGCAGACACGCCCTAGTACTCAGGCGGCACGTAAAAGTTGATCGTGTGCAGCCGCTTCCATCCGGTGTTCTTGATGTTGTATTTGACCTGAATACTTTTCATTATCTCTCCCAGAGCGCGAAACGACGTAGGTAAATCACCGGTGTCTTTCAATTACTCTGCCTCGCGCTCAACACTTTCGGCGGCAGAGCCATCGCCGTTCGCTTCTTCGATCGCCCATGCGAATTTGCGCTGCAAGGTTGTCGGATAGAGACGCGTCCAATCAAAGTCAACCTGCTCGCCCCACGCGCGATAGACGCGCGGGTCGATGTAATTTTTCAGCGAGGTGTTCAGGTTGTAATCGCGCGTGCGCTTGGCGAGCTCAAATTGCAACTGCGCTCTCTCGACGCGCCCTTCGTATTTCTCTTTGGCGCGGTCACGCGCGTCTTTGGCTTTTTGCAACAATTCACGCGCCTGCTGAATGCGTTCCCGATAGCGTTTCGCTTTTTCCGCGTTGCTCTGTTTCAACTCGCGCCGCGCGGCGCGCAGTTCGCGAATGCGGCGATTGCGCGCGCCGATTTCTTTGCGCGCTTTTGGCTTGGGTCGCGCGTCGAGCTTTTGCAGCGCGGCTTGTTTTTGTTCAAGTTGTTTCGGTGATTCTGCCTGGAACTTTTTCTGGTCCTCGAGCCATCTCTTCAAAGCCGCCTCGCGTTTTTCGACTTGGGTATTCAGTTTTTGCATATCCGGTTTTTGGGCGCGCAATTGTTTGACCGTCCGCTTTTTCTTTTTTAAACTCTCCGCCCAGGTCTTGGGCACGGTACGTTTGTGATTACACGCGATCGCTGCCTGTAGATTCGCCAGCTTGGCGACGTACTCTTTTTCGTACGGCGGCGCGCCGCTCTTGACGCGACCCTGTTTGTCGAGAAAAGTTTTGACGGTCGTGGTGGCGTGAAAGGTGCGAAACACTTTGGCGGTCAGCCCCGGCACAATGCTATTGAGGAACTTGTTCACCTGCGCCGAGCGGACCTCTGGAAAAATTTGTTGCTCCGGTGGTTTGCCTTGTTTGAACTCGCGCAAATTCCGCGCGAGCACGCGGTCGTCGCCGCTGATCGCAAGTGCCTTTTGCCAGCGCACGCTGTCTTTGCCGAGAAAGTCGAACTCGATGTGGTCGTCGAAAATTTGAACGTGCTCACATCGCAGCGTCGACGCGCCGACCGTGTCCGCTTCGTCTTCGTCCTTTTCGTCGCCGACGCGCATCGCCAGCCGGTCAATCAAGTAGCAGACGGTCGCGGCTTTGCGCGTCTTTTCATGCTTGGAGCGCATGCCCTCGCGGATTTTCTCACGCACCGCGTCCAGCGACTCGGCGAGGTGCGTCGCCTTGACGAATTTTTCTTTTTCGCGTTCCTGTCGCAGCGGTGACGTTTCGGCGAGCCACACATATTTCAATTTGTCCGCGAGCTCGTCCTTCCAGCGCGCGACCCACAGACCGTCGTGCTCGTGCACAATGGCTTTCCAAGCGCCGGGATAATTCGGAGTGGGTCGGGGGGAATCCTCGTCGAGATTTAATTCGACCTCTTCAGGCACGACACGCTTTTTCCATTTCCCGCGCAAGGGATGTGCGCCGCGCCCCATAAAAATGCCGGGAGGCTCGACCAGATACGCGCCGATCTCGACCTCGATGCCGTCGACCGTTGCATAACCGTACTTGGCTTTCAGTTCTTCGCGGATTTTTTTTCGCTCGGCGGAAACCTGCTTGCGCCGCGCCTCCGGCATATTCGCCAACTTTTCGCGATCGGCGATTTCCTGCATCTCACGTAAATCAATATCACCAATGCTGACGTTATCAAATGCATCGCGCCACCGTTCGCGCAGCGACCCAAGGAAATTTTCCTGAAAAACCGGATCGTCCACATAAGGCGTGCCAATTTTTTTCGCCCACGCCATCAGCATCTCTTCTTGCAATGGTTCGAGCTGGAGCGTATTATTTTCTATTTTTACCGACAGCCCGCGCGGTTCGTACTCCGGCGGAAAGGCGACACCCTGATGCCGCATCGTTTGCCACTTGGAAATGTTCGTGCTCCTTAGCTATTGAAATTTTTCCTTAAGGTTGTATAATTATATCCAATGTTGAGCGTTCCACCAAAGCTCGGGTTCAAATTGGTGAGCCACGAGTATTGGAACGATATTTATACCACAAGGAGGCTCTCTATGTTTCGTGTGCGTTTGCTCGTTATCGCGCTGGTGGTTATGGCATTATTGCTGACCAGTGCGCCTGCATCTGCCGCGCCGCCAAGCTGGGTCGCAGGCTGCAGTCAGTATCATGTGGTCCAATGGGGCGAGAACTTGTTCCGCATCGCGCTGCGCTATGGTACGAATTACTATAGCCTGATGCAGCTAAACGGGATTTACAATCCCAACTTTGTTTGGGCGGGACAATATATCTGCGTCGCGGGCGGTGGGTACTATCCGGGTGGCTCACCCAGCTCAGGCGGGCATGGGGATGGTTACATCGGGTACGACACCCCTTACGGTTTCAAGTACTGTGTGAAAGCCGGCGACAC
>JBBSHK010000230.1:0-5491 GCA_038253185.1 Anaerolineae bacterium
ACCCGCTTTCCGCGAAATAGATTTTCGTCGGCCACGAACGCCGCGCGCACATTGAGGCGACGCGCGTCGGCGTCGAGTTCGATCTGGTCTGCCGTCGCGCGCACGCGCCGTAATCCATTCACCCACGGAATGTTAGTTCGCTTTGCCAATTCGCGCGCAAGCAATTCTGCCTGGTTGTACCCGCGCGTCTGCTGGCGTTCCGGGTGCAGCGGCACCGCCGTAATCACATCATAACTGAGTGGCGAATCCGGCAAAAGCCGCGCCAAAAGTTCACCGAGTGGGACAGCTACATCCACGCGCTTCAAGTACTTTAATCCGCGTATCGCCTCGCGCAGCGCGCCTTCGTGATACGCGAGCGCGCGGATCTGAGTAATCTGTAGTGGGTAGGTCTCACAATTTATACAGATGGATTGAGCGGCGCCGAGTGGGCTACCGCAGCGTTCGCAATAAGGGGGGACGATGTACGTGATCTGCGCGCGGCAGGCTGCGCAAAACGACTCGCCCGCGCGTCGGCAATTCACGCAGCGCGCGGGAAAGACGAGGTTGAGGAGTTGCCCGCGCCAACGCTCCAGAGTGGGAATGACGTTGGCGAACTGGCTGGACATTTTTACGCGGTGAATTCAAAAACGAGTTGATCGCCCTCGCGCGTGCCGGTCGCGTCCAAAATTCCTGACGGCAATTCGAGCACGTCACGCGCGCCGCGCACGAATGGACCGATACGTGACGGAGCCATCGCGCTCACGGCTCGGAGAACGCGCGCCTCGCGGTCGAGATAAACTACGTCAATCGCAATCCGCATTCCGAAGGTGTGGATCGCCTGCTCGCCGCGCAAGAGCAACGCCTCGCCGCGGTCGAGGCGTCGGCAGCCCATCAGACCGACCAAGCGCGTCCAAACATTCGACGCCACGCGACCGTGACTGACCAGCTCGACCCGACGCGTGCGATTCACCACACGCATATCAATTGTACCTCAAAACGGCGAATTTGTCCGCGCGTTATTTCACCCCGAAACCGCCGCCCATAAAAATGAGCACGGTCGGTCCGAGCAGCACGATAAAGATCGAGGGGAAAATGAGAAAGGCGAGTGGAATCATCATTTTGACCGGCGCCTGGTTCGCCTGCTCTTCGGCGCGTTGTCGTCGCTTGATGCGCATCTGTTCCGATTGTATTCGCAGCACTTTGGAAATACTGACGCCGAGTTGGTCCGCCTGAATTACCGCCGCGATAAAGTTCGACACGTCGGGCACATCCATCCGTGTCGCCATATCGCGCAACGCCTCGCGACGCAATTTGCCGACGCGTACTTCGGCGATCACGCGCGCGAATGCGCGGCTCAATTCATTCTCCCACTTTTCCGCCACCTTTGCCATGGCGGAATCGAAGGCGAGTCCGGCTTCGACACTGATGGTCAATAGGTCAAGCGCGTCAGGCAACGCTTTCTGGATTTCTTTTTGCCGCGACTTGATTTTCATAGAGAGCCAAAACACCGGCAGGTAGAATCCGAAACCTGCGCCGACCGCGACAAACAGCAACAGCATCGCCGGGTCCGCGTGCAGCGAAAAGAACAGCAGCACCAAAATTCCGGCGAGCACCAACGCGGCGACACCGCGCACGCCGAGAAAATCAGTGACGGTCCAATTGTTCGGGTTGCCCCCCAGCTCCAGTTTGTGCCGTACGCCCTCCACATTACGCTGTGGGGTAAAGCGCGTGAGAAAGCGCGACATGCCGCGAATCAACGGCATCAACACGCGCTCGTTGAACGGCTGCCCCATTTCAATCTCTTCCAAGGTGCGCGGCTTGGCGCCGTACTGCTGCAAGCGCACGTTAACAGAATTGGGTGTGCTGAACGTGCGCGCCAGCCCCATGAACATCATAAAAATTCCGAATCCGAACAAGCCCGCCAAAGCAAGAGGCATCATAGTGGTCCTCGTGAATATTAGACTTCGATACTCGCGATTTTGCGAATTACAAAGTAACCGCTAACGATTAGGATCAGTCCGACGATCATCATGATCCAGCCGCACAAACTTGCCCACAAACCCGAGATGTAACCCGGATTGATCGCGTACATCACCAGCCCGAGCAGCACCGGCAAGACCGACAGCACCGTTCCCGACAACCGCTGCTGTGAAGTGATCGAGCGAATCTCTCCGACGATGCGCACGCGTTCGCGAATCGTGTGCGCGATGGTGTCAAGAATTTCGGCGAGGTTGCCGCCGACTTCGTGCTGAACATTGATGGCTGTAATCATTAGGTCAAGGTCATCGCTAGGAATGCGCCGCAGCAAGTTTGCCAACGCTTCCTGAATGGTCAGACCGAGTCCGATCTCGCGCGTCACGCGCGCGAACTCGATGGACATTGGCGCTGGCAATTCCTTCGACACGGTTTCCATCGATTGCAAAAGACTATAGCCGGAACGTAGTGAGTTCGAGAGCAACACGATGGTGTCGCCGAGTTGATTGTTGAACGCGGTCAGGCGCTTGCGTTGTCGAAAACGCACATACCAGCGTGGGAAATAAAATCCGACCAAGCCGCCGAAGAGTCCCAGGACCAGACTGCCGCGAAAAATAATAAAGCCGATCAGAAAGCCGAGCACCGTGCTCGCGAGATTGAACAACAAATATTCGCCCGCCGTTAACTTCAAGTCTGCGCGCGCGAGGTCAACGGCGATTTGCGAACCCGCGCCGCCCGGCACCAAGCGATTAAAGCGTCCGCCTTTTCGCTTGGGACCCTCCAGCGCGCCCTGCGGCACAGCAATTTGGCGCGTGGCGTAACGGTCGAGACGCGTTTCAATGGTGGACGTTTGCGTACTCAACACGCGATCGATGCCGAAGAAAATAAAAAAGACCCCGATCCCAAATATCAGACTCACAAAGAAATGCAGGTCCATTTAATTCCTCTCAGACCCTACTCGTAAAAGCGCGGGTCGAGTCCAAAGATATTGGGTGGCAAGAAAATTCCCGCGGCTTCGATCTTTTCCATAAACTTGGGGCGGACTCCGGTCGCTTTCAATTTGCCCTGAATCTTGCCGTCTTTGACCCCCGCAGCTTCAAATTTGAAAATATCTTGTGAGACGATCACGTCGCCCTCCATCCCCTGAATTTCAGACACGGCGACTACGCGGCGCGTGCCGTCGCGCATTCTTTCGAGCTGCACGATCATATCGAGCGCGCTGGCGATCTGCTCGCGAATCGCCTTGAGCGGCAGGTCAAAGCCCGCCATCAAGACCATCGTCTCGAGACGGTGCGTGGCGTCGCGCGGTGAGTTGGCGTGCACTGTCGTCATCGAACCTTCGTGACCGGTGTTCATCGCCTGAAGCATATCCAACGCTTCGCCGCTGCGGACTTCGCCGACGATGATGCGGTCGGGGCGCATACGCAAAGCGTTGACCACGAGATCGCCGCGGGTGACCTCGCCCTTGCCCTCGATATTTTTCGGACGTGATTCCAATGTAATTACATGCTCCTGCCGCAGTTGTAATTCTGCCGCATCTTCAATCGTGATGATGCGCTCGTCGTTGGGGATGTACAGGGAAAAAATGTTGAGCATGGTGGTCTTGCCCGTGCCGGTGCCGCCGGACACCACTGTGTTCAAGCGTGCCTGAACCGTCGCCTTGATGAAATCGACAAACTCTGCCGTAAAGCTGCCGCGCTGGACCATATCCTCCGCGGTAAATGGAGTCTTGGCGAATTTTCGAATGGTGATCGTGGGACCGTTCAATGCCAGCGGCGGGATGATTACGTTCACGCGTGAGCCGTCGGGCAAACGCGCGTCCACATACGGCTGCGATTCGTCGATGCGACGTCCGAGCGGAGAGACAATACGGTCAATGATTCGCAGCACGTGCTGATCGCTGTCGAACTTGGCGAGCACCTGTTCAATCTTGCCGCGCCGCTCGATATAGATTTGATTCGGACCATTGACCATCACTTCGTCGATGGTTGTGTCTTTCAATAACGGTTCGAGCGGACCAAAGCCGGTAATCTCTGCCGTAATTTGTTCGAGCAGCCGCTGTCGTTCAACGCGCCCAAGCACGACCCCTTCCTCCGCGAGAAAACGATTGAACATGTCGTCAATGTTGCGGCGGAGTTCCTCGTGATGCGAGGCGTCGAGCTGCGGATCGATCTCGGCAATAATTTTTGTGAGCATGCGCGAGCGCAGTTCCTGCGTGGCATCGCGCGAAGGAGCGGGCGCGGAGCGTCGCAATTGCTCCATCCCGGCTGCCTGATTCGGCGTCTGCGGAAGCTTGTCCTTTGGAGTATTGCTCTGTCCGATGGATTTCTCAATTCGTTTCAACAATGACATTCGTTATTCTACCTTTCATCCTGCGTAAGTCGTTCGCCGTCCGGTACTAACCCCGGCGGAAACTAAAAAATCCGCCGCGCGCCGGTTTTACTTTTTCCATAACCTGCGGTGGTGGCGTCGGCGCGGCAACTTTGGCAAGCGGCGCGGAGGCTTCGACCGGGCGGCGCAACATTCGCGCGAGCGCAAAAATAGATTGGCTCACCCCGCTGCCGCGCTGGGTAATCACAAAGGGAATGCCGCGATTCAGCGCGGCGGCAGCAGCGCGATCGTCGCGCAGGATCGAACCGGCAACAACATGCTTGATGTTACCCTCTATATCTTTTGCGCTGATCCCGCTGCGCCCGTCATCTTTGCTGAGCACCAGAATGGTCTTGGTCGACGGGTATTCCAGCGCGTCGGTCACCTCGAAAAATAACTTGGCATTTTTCAACGCGCCGATGTCCGCCGTCGATAGCAGAACAATCTGCTCGGCGGCATCCAGAATTGTCAATAGTACATCGTTGATTGATTTGCTGGTGTCGACCACGACATAATCAAACAGTTTTTGCATCAACCCCAAAATGGTCCGCACGTGATCTGCCGTAATCAACTCTGCCATTTCGGGACGGGGAGGCGCGAGCAAGACCTTGACGCCGGAACTGTGCGACGCCATCACCCCGTTCAAAATATCTTCATCCGGTCCGTGCTGGGCGCCTACGACATCCGCAACCGAGCGTGTGGTGGGGAGATTGAGCATCACGCCAACGTCGCCAAATTGGAAACTCGCATCCACAATCGCGACGCGCTGTTTGGTTTCTTCGCGCAACGCGATGGCAAGATTAACCGCGGTGGTGGTGACGCCCGAGCCGCCTTTGGGCGAATAGATCGCGATAATTTTTGCGCCGGTCGGTCTCGGAGGGATGGTAGGAGCGTTGCTCGGAGTCGGTTCGGTGGGGACGGTCGCACGCGGAGCCATCGCCCGCCGCGTCGTCGCCAGTTGGTTCACGCGGCGAATGCTGGTCGCCAGCTCTTCGCTGGAGAATGGCTTGATGAGAAATTCGCGCGCGCCTGCGAGCATCGAGCGCCGCAAGTAATCGGACTCGCCTTGCACGGACATCATGATCACCTGAACCTCCGGGTAGGTGTTGGAGATCAACTCGCTCGCGGCGATCCCGTCCATGCCAGGCATGTTAATGTCCATCAGCAC
>JBBSHK010000231.1:0-5470 GCA_038253185.1 Anaerolineae bacterium
AGTCTGCGACGA
The DNA here is from genome assembly GCA_038253185.1 of Anaerolineae bacterium. Taxonomy (GTDB): domain Bacteria; phylum Chloroflexota; class Anaerolineae; order UBA4142; family SHND01; genus JBBSHK01. Next base: position 13 of record JBBSHK010000231.1, read on the forward strand.
GAAATCTCAGCGTGAGGCGCATCGAGATTTCTCACTTTGTTCGAAATGACAAAAAGAGTTGCACATTGGGTAGAAAGATATGTCTCGAGTAGCTAAAAGGTAATCGTCTGCTACGAGACCACACGGGATGATAGACGATTTCTTGGCGGTGGCACAATCCGTTACTTTTTCCAAGTTCTTACGCAAAGCCAAATGGTCTCGGTCGAAAAGGATTACAAACGGGAAGGTGTCATTTCGACGCAGCTAGTTGACATCTATAATGTCTCCGAGTTAGGCGAAGATTCCGATTATCGAGTCTTTGCCGAAGGACATGGACAGGGATGTTTGTTTTTTTTGCATCACAGCGCACGGCTCAACAATTCTCCGACATTCTCCGAGAAGCAATTGCACAGGCAAAAGCAACGCCAGCAACTCCTCAGCGAACCGCAATGACGGCGCAAGAACGAATGCAAGTTCTGCTCCAATTGCGCAGAGATGGATTAATAACCGAGGCAGAGTTCGAAAAGAAGCGCAGAGAAATACTTGGGCAGTTGTAGCACTCGTCGAGCACGAGGAGGCAAAAGGTGTTGCACTATTTGGCAGAGCGAATCACCGTCAACCCCGAGCAATGTGGCGGGCGACCGTGCATTCGCGGAATGCGAATTCGCGTCGTTGATGTGCTAGAGTTACTCGCCGCAGGTTTGAGTCCCGGTCAAGTTGTCGAAGAGTTACCCGATTTGGAGATTGCGGATGTGCAAGCGGTCCTCAAGTTCGCAGTAAGCCGCGTAGATCATTCTGTGTTGGTGGCAGCATGAAAATCTGGGTAAACGCACAACTTTCTCCAGCCATTGCCGATTAGATTGCCAAGACGTTTGCTGTCGAGGCGATTGCTGTACGCGATTTGGGACTGCGTGACGCGACAGACCAGGAGATATTCGATGCGGCGCGTAATGCAGTAGTGATCGTCATGACCAAAGACAGCGATTTTGTGGATCTGGTAATTGCTCGCGGTGCGCCGCCGCAAGTCATCTGGTTGACCTGCGGAAATACGCTCAATGCTCGGTTGCGAGAGATTCTCTCCAAGACACTACCGCAAGCCCTTGCATTACTCAACTCCGGCGAAAAGGTTGTTGAAATCAAAGATGGATGATGAGGAAATTGCAAAGGGGTACACACACGCTCACCGACCATCTAAAAGGGGTGGGCTTTAGCGTTTGTAGACACGCGTTTGAAGAGTCAATTTATGTGGGCAGTGGTTGGCTAAATTATGACAGACACGGCGTCGATCCAAAACTTTCGATTGTCTGACCACGCGAAACTTGAAATGACTCGCCGTCAAATAAGAGCCTATCCGTAAATCAATTGTCATTTCGAGGGAACGCTCTTTGTGACCGAGAAATCTCGCGGTGCAAAAGAGGATTTCTCGCCTTCGGCTCGAAATGACGGTCCCGTTTCCGAATTTACGGATAGAGTCTTATTGCGAGTCATTGTGGATACCGAGCGAACGCCACCTGAAGTCGTCACCGCGTACCGCACGAGCAAGATTGCCAAGTATTGGAGAAGAAAGCAATGAAAGTCATCTACGACCGTGAAACAGATACGCTGACGATTATCTTCTCGGATGTGCCAGTCATGGAAAGCGATGAAGATAAGCCAGGAGTCATTTTAGATTACGATGCTCAAGGCAACTTAGTGTCTTTAGAAATCCTTGATGCTCCGCGTCGCGTAAAGGCGCCAAGCCAAATTGATTATCAAGTGGCGCCTGTTGGTGTATAGGCAAAGGAAAGCGCGATCCGCAAACATCTGCTTGCCAACAACCGTGGCGTCTCAGGACATTGGACTCATGAGTGACAAATATGCCATTTGAATTTACTTCACCCTCGACTATCGAGGAAGGCATTGCGCTGTACGACGAACAGGAGGGCGCGCAGTGGTTCGCGGGCGGCACCGATCTCGTGCCAGAAATCAATACCGCGCTTGCCGCACCGACTCGCCTCGTCAATCTGAAAAATTTGACGGAGTTGCGCGGGATCGGAAGCGTGGACGATGGCGTTCGCATCGGCGCGCTTGCGACCTTGGGTGAACTCACCACCAACGCGCAGATTCGTACCGAGTACCGCGCGCTCGCGCAGGCGTGCGAACTCTCCGCCTCGCCGCAGATACGCAATGTCGCGACCATCGGCGGGAATTTGTGTCAGGATTCGCGCTGTCCGTATTATCGCGGCGATTTCTATTGCTACTTGAAGGGCGGCGAAAAATGTTTTATGCGCGATGGCGAAAATCGCGGCGCGGCGGTCACGGGCTATCACGATTGTGTGCACGTCCATCCGTCCGATCCCGCGAATGCGTTCGTTGCGTTCGACGCGCAGATGCAATTGCGCGGCGCGAAGGGAACGCGAACGATTGCTGCCGCGGAATTTTTTCACGCGCCGCAGGAGAATGATCGCTGCATGAACATTTTGGATAAAGGCGAATTCATCCAATCGCTTCAGTTGCCGCGAGCCGGACAAAACACGCGCAGTGTTTACCTGAAGGCAATGGACCGCGCGACATGGACGTTCGCGTTGAGCAGCGTTGCGGTTCGTCTAGAGATGAACGGCACGCGAATCGCGGATGCGCGTGTGGTGTTGGGCGCGGTCGCGCCAGTACCGTGGCGCGAATTTCGCGTAGAGAATACACTACGCGGAGCAGAATTGACTGAAACACTCGCGACGAACGCAGCTTGGCTCGCGCTGCAAGGTGCAAAGCCGCTCGAACACAACCAGTACAAACTTCGCCTCACGCGTGCGCTCGTTAAAAAGGCGCTGCTTGAATTACTGCCGGGCTGATCACCATCCCCGCGCGAACTTTCGCATCTATTCATCCACGCTATGACCACTCCCGCGATTCAAGTTGAGAGCCTCACCAAATTTTACGGCAAGCACCGCGGCGTACTGAATCTAAATTTTCAGATCGAGCCCGGGGAAGTATTCGGTTTTCTCGGACCGAATGGCGCGGGCAAAACGACCACGCTCCGGCTGCTGCTCGATTTTTTGCGACCGACGCGCGGGCGCGCCCGAATCCTGGGTCTCGATTCGCGCGCGGACTCGCTCGCGATTCGCCAACGTATCGGCTCTGTGCCGGGCGAATTGCGCCTGTACGAGAATTTGACCGGGGAGCGTTTTCTCGATTACATGGCGGGCTTTAACGCGCGTCCGCCCTCGCTGCGCGATCATCTTTTAGACGCGCTCCAATTCGACCGCGCCGAATTGCGCCGCGTGCTGCGCCATTATTCGCGCGGGATGAAACAAAAGCTGGGCATTGTTCAGGCGATGCAGCACGATCCCGAATTACTGATCCTAGATGAACCGACCGAAGGTTTGGATCCGCTCGTGCAGCAATCGTTCTATACCCTGCTCCGCGAATTCCAAGCGCGCGGGCGTACCATATTTATGTCGTCACACATTCTTTCCGAAGTCGAGCGCGTGTGTGACCGCGTCGCGATTGTTCGCGCGGGTGAGTTGGTCGAGCTGGCGCGCGTGTCGGAGTTGATTCACAAAAAGACGCGCGTGATGCAGGTGGGCTTTATGCACGCGGTCACACCGGAGCAATTGAATCTGGACGGCGTCTCGGTGGAACACCTCGATGGTCAGCACGCGACGCTCGCGGTGAAAGGAAAAAATATCGACGCGCTAATCAAGCGACTCGCCGAATTGGGCGTGGAAGACTTGACGTTCGAGGCAGCGAGTTTGGAGGAGGCGTTTCTTGATTATTATCGCGGCGCGCCGGCGGCGGACACGGAGGGGATCGAATAAGTGAACGCGAACTTGTTGCTTGGTCGCTTGCGTACGGATCTTCGCGGCACTCTCATTTACAGCGCGTCGGTCGCGTTTTTCATGCTGGTCGTGCTCTCCAGTTACACGGCGGTCGCGGGGAGTTCTGCGATGCTCAATGTTTTTAATCAACTGCCGCCCGCGTTTACCGCACTGATGGGCGGCGACATCGCGCGCATTTTGAAAATCCAGGGTTATGTCGGCGTTGGCTATGTCCATCCGATTATGATCGCGATTCTCGCGGCATTTGTGATTGGCATCGCAGTCCGCGCGATTGCGGGCGAAATCGATCGGGGCACAATTAATCTGCTGCTCGCGCGTCCGGTGCGCCGCCGCGATTTGGTCTTGACCGCGTTTGTACAACTCCTCATCGGCTTGGGCATCATCTCGTTGGCGCTGGTGATCGGCATCTGGGTCGGCTTGCAAACTTTGGGCAAGCTCGCCAGCGGCGTCGAGCCGAGCGCGGTCTTGAGTGCGACGCTGTTGACGCTACTTTTTTTTCTCGCGATTGGCGCGTACTCGCTATTGTTTTCCGCCGCATCGAGTGATGCCGGACGCGCAACCCTGTTCGGCGCGGGGCTGACGCTTATTTTTTATTTTCTGAATTACCTCGCTCAGTTGTCTCCGGATTTCAAATCGCTCGGTTCGCTGTCCATCTTTCATTTTTGGGACCCGGGCGCGGCGCTGATCGCTAATCGTTTCCAGTGGAATGAGCTGGCGCTCTTTGCCGCCCTTTCGATTCTTTTGACCCTCGCCGCGGTCATCGTCATCGAGCGGCGCGACATCACTTCGTAAGCGCGATGGAACTTGAACCGCGCGCCGACTCGATCGCGAACCACTCGCCCTCGTGGAAACTGCTCACTGCACTCTTCGCTATCGCGAGTCTCGCCGAAATTATTCTCTTTTCCAACCTTTCGGCGTTCACCCCAATCTATCTTCAGCAAATTGGTTACGATGAAGCGGGCGTAAAACTCTGGACTGGCATTCTCGCCTCCGCCGGCATCGCGCTCGGATTTTGGTTCGTGCCGTTCTGGGGTGTGCTCGCTGACCGTCACGGGCGAAAAATTTTGGTCCTGCGCTCTTTCGCGATTGAAGCGGTGGCGCTCGTGCTGATGGCGCTCTCTCCAAACATTTGGTTATTCTTGTTGGGGCGCGTGCTGACGGGTCTGGCGCTGGGGAATACCGGCTTGATGTTCGCGACCCTGGCGGACGAGGCGCCGCGCGAACGCGTCGGTTTGGCAATCAGCCTGGTCAGTGGCTCGCAACCGATCGGCATCGTCATCGGATCATTATTGGGGGGATTTATCGTTTCGCGTTTCGGCGTATCAACCCTTTTCGGCTTCGACGCGACAATGATCAGTGTGATCACCTTGATGCTCGCGCTGCTTTACAAAGAGGCATTCGTTCCTGAAAATTTTCAGCCGCTCGACCACATGCTGCGCGAATCTTTGCGCGCGGTGGTGAACACTCCGATCGTTCGTCTGTTGTTCGCCTTTTCGTTCATCGCCACCTTTGCCTTTTTCTTTTCATTTCCCTTTTTGCCGAATCGTGTGGTCGAATTGGTGGGCGCGGGTGAGAGTGCCGCGTCTATCGGGCTGGTTTTTGGTATTTCCGGAGTGGCGACGCTGATGGCAACACCGCTGTGGGGACTTGCCGCCGATAAATGG
>JBBSHK010000232.1:0-5460 GCA_038253185.1 Anaerolineae bacterium
GCGTTGGTATCTGGCGCGGTTGCAACCGGCGGAAGCGCGCGAAGCACCACCGCTGTTGAGACCGGCGGTGGCGCTGTCGACGCGCGTCCCGCTGCCGCCTGAACTCGAGACCTTGATTGCAGAGCTGCAGGATGAAGAAGATCGCGCGGCGGCAACACGCACCGCCAACGTGCCGATCCTGAGCTTTGCGTTGACGTACCCGCACCGCCGTATGGGCACGCTGCCGCTGACGCCCGCGCTGCGCGAATTATTTCCGGAGACGGACAATCGCAGCCTGCTGGTTACGTTCGTTATTCCTTCGAGCGGCGCGAAAATTTCGGGATGGCTCGTGCGCGACGGAAATTATGTCGCCGGTCTCAAAACATTTTACGACCAGTTCAAGCTGAACCCGGGCGCGTATGTGCAGGTTCAAAAGCGCGCGGAGCCGTTGACGGCGAGCATTGAATACGAGCCGGTGCGCGAGCGCAGTCTGTGGGTGCGCGCGGCGCGCGTGCGCGGAGGTCAGCTCACCTTCGCTCAGGAAAAGCGACCCGTCGCGCACAAGTACGATGAAGAGATGTTGATTGTGATTGGCGATCAGGCGGCGCTCGATCAATTGCAGCAGATGAATCGCGGCGACCGTCCGCTCGAAATATTGCTGGCGGAAGTTTTTCCCGAACTGGCAAAGCTGTCGAGCGCGGGGCGCGTGCATGCGAAAAGTTTGTACAGTGCGGTGAACTTTTTGCGGCGCGCGGCACCGCGGGCGGTCTTTACAGCGTTGATGCAGGGGCAGGCGTTCGCTTCGGTGGGCGGCGGATATTTTATGCTCGAAACTGCGCGCGACTTGGTGCGATAGATGCCGATTTCAAAATTAGACGTCGATTCAAAATTTTATATCGATCTGAATTGGTGGGAGAGTCAGGGGCGCGATTTTCGCCAACAACTGTTCGAAGAATTGTGCGACGCGTGCAAACAGTTCTATACGCTCGACGACCGCCGCGAGGTGGACCGCATCGATCCCGAAACTGGCGAAGTGACACGGCGCGAGGCGCTGTGGGAATGTGTGATGGACGAGTGCGGGCGCGAGCCGGACTTTGTGAGTCCCAAGATGCCGTTGACCCGCGCGATTTTTCGCGCGCTGCTGGCGAATGGCAATGCGCCCATTTCGGCAGCAGAATTGCACCGCCGCATCGGCAAGGGTTCGGCGCAAATTGTGCTGAGGGAACTATTGAGTCCCGAAATGGAATTGGATGGGATCACACCGTTGCAACGATGAGGGTTGAAGGATGATGGATGAATCAAATTCTTCAGCGCTCAACTCGTTGCTTTGTTTTTGACAAGCTCGTCTGAAACGCGTAGAATTGAGGCAACTGAATATGCCCTCGTGGCGGAATTGGCATACGCGGCAGGTTGAGGGCCTGTGTCCGAAAGGACGTGGAGGTTCAAGTCCTCTCGAGGGCATCCTCTTACGCCCTCCGCGATGGTGCTCGAATGAGCAGCTCGCGGAGGGCTGATCTTTTGAAAAAAGAAACGCAAGTCAGGAGTCAATGGTGCCCAAGCTACAGACCCGCCGCCTTCTTTCCAAATAGAGCTTTACCCCCGTCAATGTTCTACTTCAGAATTCGTGCGCGCGAGCGCCGCCCCACGCGCGCTTCGTTCGCCCCATAGCGCGCGCAGCGAAATCGGGCGCGCCCGCCAGGTGCCCACAATCCCGTACGGCAAGAACAAAACCAGCAGCACATAGATCAGACCAAACACCAATTGCCAAATTGGTCCGAGCGTCGCATTCAGAATATAACCGAGCAGTTGTAACACCGCCGCGCCGAGCATTGGTCCGATCAGTGTGCCCACGCCGCCGATGATGGTCATCAACAACGCGTTGATCGTAGTCGAAACATCCATCACTTGCGGATTCGCACCGAGCTCCCACAGCGCGTTGAGCGCGCCCGCCAACCCCGCGAGAATTCCAGAAATGACGGTTGCCTGCACTTTGAAAATGAGCGTATTGTAACCGATTGAAATCGCGCGCGGTTCGTTCTCGCGAATCGCCGCCCACACCCGCCCGGAGGGCGAATCGACAAAACGGCGTGAGAGCAAAAACACCGCGACGGCGAACGCGAGCGCGAGGTAATAAAATTCAACACGGTGCAGAGTCGAATTGACGATGTCGGGAACGGGCACGCCGTGCAAGCCATCTTCCGCGCCGGTCCATTGTCGAAAATCAGTTGCCTCGACCAGAATAAAGCCGACGGTCGAAAAGGCGAGAGTCACCATCGCAAAGTACACGCCGCGCACGCGCAGCGACAAGAGACCGAGCGCCAAACTTTCCAGCGCGACAATCACCATCACGGCGAGTACAGCAATCAGCAAATTCCATCCCGCATACTTGAGCAGAATCCCCAAGGCGTACGCGCCCGTGCCGAAAAAGAGCGCGTGCCCGAACGAGAGCACACCGATATAACCCATCAGCAAATCGTAACTCAAAGCGAACACCGCAAAGATAAAAACCTGAATCATCAATCCTTCCCAAAATCGCGGCGCGCCTTTGTCCGCGGGCTGACCCGTCGCGAGCGCGAGCGCGTAGGGGAACAGCGCCAACGCGGCGAGTAGAAGGAGCGTGGGCAGATTCCGTTTGAGCATAGTGATAGGTCGTAGGGCGTAGTTGCCACGCGCTACAAAATTATTCTTTCTTACCAAAAATCCCTGTCGGCTTGAGCAGTAGCACCAGCGCCATAATGAGCACCGTCGAGGCGCGCGCGAGCGCGGGCGAGCCAGAGACCGCCTCTGTCATCCACGGCAATTGAATGCCCGCCAGCACCAGATGGTCGCCGTACGCGCGTGCCAGTCCGACCAACAGAGCGCCAAGCACCGCGCCGGGCACACTGCCCAGCCCCCCGATGACGACGACGATGAAGGCTTGCAACAAAAATTCGAGCGCCATGCCGGGATACACGCCGAGGAACGGCGCGGCGACTACACCGCCCAAGCCCGCCAGCGCCGCGCCAAGCGCGAACACTAGCGTGAACACGCGGCGCACATTGATGCCCAGCGCTTCAACCATCGCGCTGTCCTGTACTCCCGCGCGGATGATCATACCCAGCCGCGAACGCCGGAGCAGAATCGTGACGCCGAGCGCGATCAGACTTCCAATCAAAATAATAAAGAGCCGGTAACTCGGGAACGGTCGTCCCAAAATCAAAATCGAATCGCAGTGAGTACTGAGCCACGCGAACAAATTCGGTGCGGGGCAATCTTGACTCGCGCTCGCAAAGAACGTCGGCATATCCATAAACGCGCCCGCGGGTCCATACACCAGCCGAACCACTTGGTCGAACACAAACACCAAACCGAGCGTGAGCAGCACCTGATAAATCGGTCGCGCGTAGAGCGGTCGAATCAAGCCGAACTCCATCAGCGCGCCCACGATTGCGCCCGTCGCCGCGCCGACCGCCAGCGCGAACACAAAACGTACGTTGCTGTCCGAACTCAAGATAAATTGTTCAATCACCTCGCGCAGCACGAGCAAGCTGATTCCAAGCACTGCGAGAGTCACAACGCTGACAAGCACGCGCGCGCGACGCGTGGCATCGTTCCGCGTGCGCGCGCGCACCGCGACACTCGCGACCATTCCCGCGATGAACATCAGCGCCAGCCGCGTCAACATCTTCGCCAGTGGTTCTTCGGCTTCAGCCGTCGGAATCACTTTGCCGGTCACCGTCGTGCCGAACGCGACGAGTTTATCGAGCGGGAAATCGCGCAGCGCGAGTAGTACGAGTCCCGCCGCCACGATTGCCGCCAGCCAACGCGCCGCGCGCGGCAGGGTATGCGCTCGCGTGAGGATCGTGTGCAACGCGAGTCCTGCGACGAGCAGCAAGAACAATGGCGCGCCATTCAAGATTAGGCGCGGGTTTGTGTAAAAGGTCCAGCCCGAATACGCGCCGAGCATAAACAGCGAGCCGTGCGCAAAGTTGAGCACGTCCATCAAGCCGAAGATCAGCGTAAGTCCGCCCGCGACGAGAAAATACAACGCGCCGAGCGTGAGTCCCGACAGCAAAATACTCACCGCGGTGGGCGCGCCCATTCCCTGCGCGGCGAGCAAAATCACCAACAGCGCGATGACGAGGGCGATGAGGAAAGTACGGTTGGCTTGAACGAGAGTCATCACTATTTGCAGGTCAGCCGCGACTAAACCTTATTTGCAACAAGGATTTTTTTATTCACAAAGACCACGAAGGTACCGGGTACACCCTGAACTCTTGGTCTGCTGCGTGAGCTTCGTGGATCATAGATGAGTCCGAATAAAGTCGTACAACTTTTCTCAAGAATGAAATTTCTTGATGGGATGCGTTAGTGGTTTTGAGCGGATTGCTTTTTGGCGACGCCGGAACTTGTTCGGTACTTGACTGACTACTGACGACTCATTTACGCCGCTCCTAAATATTTCTGAATGGTCGCGCGGTCTAGCAGCAAATCTTTCATCGCGCCATTTTGCACGTTGCGCCCATCGTCAATCAAATAGTAGCGATCGGCAAGTTGGCTCGCCACGCGAAAATTTTGCTCGACCAACAGCACGGTGAGTTGTGAACTGAGAGCCCGGATGGATTCCATCATCTGCTCGATGATCACGGGCGCCAGCCCTTCGCTCGGCTCATCAATCAGCAGCAAGCGATTGTGCGGGACGAGCGCACGCGCGATGGCGAGCATTTGCTGCTGTCCGCCCGAGAGTTGTCCCCCTGCCAACTTGATCAAACGCTTGAGATCGGGAAAGAGCGTAAAGATCAACTCCGCTCGCCGCGCGAGGTCGCCTCTTTTCCGCTCGGCAATTTTCAAATTTTCCTCGACCGAGAGATCGCGAAAAATCGCGCGCTGCTCAGGCACGTAACCGATGCCGAGCGCGGCGATGTCAAAGGCGCGCTGCCCGCGCACCTCGACGCCGTCGAACGACACGCGTCCGCGGCGCGGCGGCGTCAAGCCCATAATGGATTTCAGCGACGTCGTTGTGCCCGCGACGTTGCGCCCCAATAGCGCGGTGATGCTGCCTTGAGGCACATTGAGCGAAATACCTTCGAGAATATGAAATTGACCGATGAAGGTGTGGATGGAATCGAGTTCGAGCAGACTGGACATTACGAGTTGTACAGTTCTCCCAGGTACGCTTTTTGCACCACTTGATTCGCCGCGATCTGCGCGGGGCTGCCTTCTGCCAACACTTGCCCTTGGTGCATCACGGTGATCGCATCGGAGACGAGCATCACCATGTCCATATTGTGCTCGACCAGTAGAATCGTTTTGTTGCCGCGCTGGCGAATGTCGGCGATGAGCGACAGCAACTGCGGCACTTGCTCCGATGCCATGCCTGCCGTGGGCTCGTCGAGCAGCAGAATTTCGGGGTCTTGTGCGAGGAGGATTTCGAGCTCGAGTTTGCGCTTGTCGCCGTGCGGCAATGTGTTCGCCAGCGCGTGCGCGCGATCTTTTAGCCCA
>JBBSHK010000233.1:0-5457 GCA_038253185.1 Anaerolineae bacterium
CCTACAGATCCACCAGTTAAATCAATGATGCGCTTGTGAAGTTCAAGGATTTGATCAACGGTGAGGTATTCCATCAAGCCAGCCGCTGATACAGTTCCTCGTTTTTAGCTAGAACATAATCCAGTGCGCGGTTGAATTTCTCATCCTTGTGAATCAACATTTCCTCAATTGTCACTTGGGCGAGACGCTCAGGCGCAATGTTGTACTCTGTCGCACGCCTTTTTAGTTCTTCGAGTTTTTCCTCTGAAATCGGCACCAAAATTGATGTCATTAGTTACCTCGCTGAATTCATTCTCTCTGTCAGCCAAGCCTTTGCTTCTGTCATTGCCACGCGCACCTGCTCCATCGAATCGCGGTCGCGGATCGTGACCTGCTTGTCTTCAAGCGATTGCACATCCACCGTTACACAGAACGGCGTGCCGATTTCATCTTGACGCCGGTACAAGCGTCCAATGCTCGCGCTGTCGTCGTAGGTCGTCATCATCTTTGGGCGCAAATCGTCCGCGAGCGCGCGTGCCATCGCTACGACTTCAGGGCGATTCCGTAAGAGCGGCAGAACTGCAACCTTGATCGGCGCGAGCGCGAAGGGGAATTTCAACACGGTACGTTTTTCGTTACGAACCTGTTCTTCGCGATAGGATTCAAACAGCGCGACCAGCACCGCGCGGTCAACACCCATTGCCGGTTCGACTACGTACGGCACGTACGATTCCTTCGTCTCGTCGTCAAAGTATTGCAACTCTTTGCCGCTCAAGTTTTGATGCTGCGTGAGATCATAATTCGTGCGACTGGCGATGCCTTCGATCTCGCTCCAGCCCATTGGGAATTTGTATTCGATATCGTAGTTGCCTTTGGAATAGTGCGGCGGCTTTTCTTGTTCCACATCGTCAGGGTCGGGTCCAATGATGCTCGTCGGCTCAGAGTGACGAATCACTTTGACGCGCAGATGCTCGGGTTCAATTTTAAAGGTTCGCCTCCACCACTCTACGCGCGCCTCGCGCCAACGCTCGTGCCATTCGTCCTCGGTGCCCGGCTTGACGAAAAATTCCATCTCCATTTGTTCGAATTCGCGATCGCGAAAAATAAAATTGCCGGTGACAATTTCGTTGCGGAAGGAGCGACCGATCTGCGCGATGCCGAACGGAATTTTTTTCCGCATCGATTGCTGCACGTTGAGAAAATTTACAAAGATGCCTTGCGCCGTCTCGGGGCGCAGGTAAGCAATCGAAGCCTCCTCTTCGACCGGACCGACGTGCGTACTAAACAGCAGATTGAATTGGCGCGGTTCCGTCATCGTGCCGCGTTGTCCACAGTTCGGGCACGCGTCGGTCTTGATTTGATCCGCGCGAAAGCGGTGGTGACAATTGCGACATTCGACGAGCGGGTCGGAAAAAGTCTGCACGTGACCACTGGCGCGCCACACATTTGGATTCATAATCACCGCGGCGTCGATGCCAACAATATCGTCGCGCTCTTGCACCATGGCTTTCCACCACGCGCGCTTGATATTATTTTTCAGCTCGACCCCGAGCGGACCGTAATCCCAAAAGCCGCCGATGCCGCCGTAGATCTCGCTGCCCTGAAAAACAAACCCGCGCCGCTTGCATAACGACACGAGTGTTTCCATATTCACCGGTCGCGCGACGTGCGCGCCATTTTCTTGTTTTGATTCAACTTTGGTTTGCATAAGCATTATTGTGAGACGCCATCATTGTGACTCGGCAATCAATGAACTGGCGAGATTGTATTTGAGCGTGTTCAGGAATTGAATGGATTTCAAATTGCGTTCGAGATGGTGTGTAAGATAGTGATGCAACAATTCTTCAACCGTAGTTTCAACATCACTGCTCAGGTTTAATTTTTGCACCTCGGCATATTCGCGCGATTGCAAAAAGCGCAGCACCTTTAACGCGTTCAGTGGAACCGAGCGCACATCGCGGTGTGAATCGCGGCATTTGGGATTGAGCATTCCGCCCGCTTCCGGTGAAAAGAAATTTTCTTCCGGCTGCAATTCCTCGCGGCAGTTTACGCAATGGTAAAGCTGCGGACGATAACCCAAGGTATCGAGCAGCCGCAATTCAAAATAACGCGCAGTGCGCGGCAACTCACTCGTCTGTTCAAGCCAGTGAAAGGATTGCAAGATCAGATCGTAGAGCGCGCGATTTTCTTCGCCTTCTTCGGTGAAACGGTCCACCAATTCGGCGAAATAATAGGCGTAGCTTAAACGGTCGAGGTCGTCGCGCAAGCGCAAAAATGGTTCGAGCGTGTCTGCCTGAGTCACGATGTCGATCTCGCGCGCGGTCGCGATCAGCAGCGAGGCGCGATTGAATAATTCGACATGCCCCGTCTTGCGCGACGAAGGTTTGCGCGCGCCTTTCGCCACGGCGCGCAGTTTGCCGCGTTCGGGCGTGAACATCGTCAAAAGACGATCGGCTTCGCCCACATCGGTTCGTTTCAAAATAATCGCTTCGACTCGATATAAACGTTCGCGCATATTCAGATAAGAGACATTAGACGACAGACGACAGAGCTGCTTTTCTGAAATCTGTCGTCTGAAATCTGTGGTCTCTTGCTCATCCCCCGCGCACAGTGTTGTATTTGTACGGACGCGCCCAGTTCTTTTTCATCTTGTCGTCGAACAATTCGTCCGGATCAAGTTGCAGCACGGAGAGCAAGTGGAAGATGCGAATGGTGGCGTCAATCAGCTCTTCGCCGATATGATCGAGCGGCTCACCTTTTTTGTAAGCATTCGTCGCTTCGCTGACTTCGGTGTGAATCAGCGCGAACATTTCCCAGATGCGACTCTCGTCCGCGCTAAAACCTTTCGCATCGGTCATCGCGCGCACCTGCCGCATTTTTTCTGTCAGACAATTTTGTTCGTCCACTCTCACCGCCTCTTTCGATTATAACACATCAGTTCTAAATGAAAAAACCGCGCGAAAATTTTCGCGCGGTAAAAATTTTTTTGCTGAATTGATTTATCGCGGCAAGCTGTTCGGACCAAATCCATCCGCGAGTAATTCACCAATAGTGTAAAGCTTGCGGACTTGACCCGATTCATCTGAAACAATCACCGGCGCATCAGCCGCGACAAATTCAAAATAAACCTGACGGCACGCGCCGCAGGGCGCGCCACCATTCGATGTGACCACCGCCAGCGCCGTGAATTCTCTTTCGCCTTCAGAGATGGCTTTGAAAATGGCAGTGCGCTCCGCGCAGAGCGATAAACCATACGAAGCATTTTCGACGTTGCAGCCGGTGTAAACGCGACCGGACTTGCCGAGCACCGCCGCGCCCACTTGATAGTTTGAATAAGGCGCGTAGGCATACTCGCGCGCGCTAGCTGCTTGACTCAACAGTTCGTCGTGATTCGGCGTTGATGCCGTCCTTGAGTTTTCCATTTGGCTCTGCCACCTTGCTCGGGATTTCGGGGAGCTGCAATTTGCGGACGCGTATTTTTTTTATGCGACGACCGAGCGTCGCGGTCACGGTTAATTCAACGGATCCAATCAGCACGTTGTCACCGGGACGCACCATCCTGCCAATGCGCGTGTAGAGCAGACCACCAAGCGTATCGGTCTCTTCGGTGGGCAAATCGAGCGCGAGCGCATCGTTCACTTCGCTGACGGGCACACGCCCCTTGAAAATCGCCTCGTCTTCATCCACGCGAACAAACTCCGGTTCCTCCGCAGTATCGTATTCATCTCGAATCTCACCGACGATTTCTTCCAGCGCGTCCTCGATCGTCACCACGCCGGCAGTGCCGCCGTATTCATCAACGACGACTGCCATATGCACACGCGTGCGCAAAAGGTCACGCAGCAAGTCATCGGCTTTGGCTGTCTCCGGGACGTAATGCACCGGGCGTAATAATTCGCGCAAAGTGACTTGGCGATCGGGGTGACGAACTGCTTGGATCAATTCCTTAACATGCAAAATGCCGAGCACGTGATCGATGCTCTCCTCGTAAACCGGAATGCGCGAGTGCCCGTACTTTGCCGCCACATCGAGCGCCTCTTCAATGCTCGACGTCACCTCAAGCGCGATCACATCGAGTCGCGGAATCATAATCTCGCTGGCGGCGCGCTCGCCCATCTCAATGATACTCGCGATCATCTCGCGCTCTTCCGGCTCAATCTCGTCGAGCTTGCGCGGCTCTTCACCTTCCGCCAAAATAATTTGGATGTCGTCGCTGGTAACCTTTTCGGGATTGCGCGCGCGCGCGCGTGATCCTTTGGCGTGTCGCGTGATCCACGCGCTGAGGTTGAGCAATGGCGCGAAGAGATTCAGCACCAAGGTGAGTGGAGTCGCGACTGCGAGCGCTATTCCAAAGGCGCGCGCGGTTCCAATCACGTCCGCAATAATTTTTCCGATCAGCAGAACGACGATGATGAGAATGAGTTCAGTCGTAATTGAAGCGGGAGGTGCGCCATCGCGCAAAGTGTACGCGGTCGCGGCGATGCCAGCGCCGAGCAAGGCGGCGGCGGCGAGGAGATTAATCGGAGCGAGCGAGCGAAGTGGGTTGTCGATCAGATGAAGCAGAGTGTCTGCGCGCGGATGTCCATTCTTGGATGTTTCTTCGACGCGAGTGCGCTCAACCGCATTGAACGCGGAGCGAATCGCGGTTGTCACCCAGATGAGCAGAATAGAAAATGTGAGAAGAGCGAACGATAAAATAATTATACCTCGAATCAAACCAACTTTTTAATCACGCGTGCGGGCACACCGACCGCGAGCGAATCCTCGGGCACGTTCTTCGTCACCACCGAGCCCGCGCCGGTACGCGCCCGTGCGCCAACTGTCACCGGAGCGACGAGCAGCGTGTCGCTGCCGATGAACACGTCGTCGCCGATCACCGTACGATTTTTTTTCTTGCCGTCGTAGTTGCAAGTGATCGTGCCGGCGCCAATGTTCACGCGCTCACCCGTTTCGGCATCGCCGAGATAACTAAAGTGTCCCATTTTGGTGTCCGCGCCGAGGCGCGCGTTTTTCAATTCTGCGTGATCGCCGAGATGAACCCCGCGCGCGAGATAGGTGCCGAGGCGAAGGTGACAATACGGGCCAACTTTCACCCCGTCTTCGAGCGTCGAGGCTTCGATGAGTGACGATTGTATTTCACAATCGTTGCCGACGACGGAATCGCGGATCTGCGCGCCGGGTCCGAGGCGACAGTTCTCGCCGATTTTTGTTTTGCCCAAAAGATGTGTGCCGGAATAAATAATTGTGTCTTCGCCAATTTCAACGGCGTCATCGATGAACGTGGCGCTCGGATCGATCAGCGTCGCGCCATTCAGCATCACGCGCGCGCGAATGCGGTCGCGCATAATTGCTTCCGCGCGCGCGAGCTGAACGCGCGTATTGATCCCGATCACTTCATTCACGTCGCGCAAGGTTTCTGTCTCAATCGCTACTTTCTGCTGTGCCGCAATCCCGATGAGATCGGTTAAATAATACTCG
>JBBSHK010000234.1:0-5455 GCA_038253185.1 Anaerolineae bacterium
AAATCTGATTTGCTTACTGCTATCACTGATGCGGGCTTTCTCATAATCGGCAACATTGAGGAATCTAACCAATTCCTTTACATTACTGCCATCAAAATTATTGGCTAAAGGAATTTTCCAAAGTCGAAAGGCATCCTCAACGAAATCGATAGCTTGCCGAATGTGACCGAAGCGCGGCGCGTGATGAGTTAGGATTGAACTGCCAAGTGGATGAACACAAAATGAGTCGTTTAGATTAGAGAGGCGCGAGGCGGGGAGAACAATTTGCCGGTTAGAGTAATTGGATGAATTCTTCGACGCTGAGTTCGGCTTGCTTCAAAATACTCTTGAGCGTTTTCAGCTTCAGAATCTTGTTTGCGTGAACCGGGATGGTCACGCGTTGCGACCAGCGTTCACCACGCCATCGGTGGAGAAAGATGTGACTACCCGATGAGTCGAACTCTTCGAATCCAGCGCGCTTGATGCACGGACAACATCTTTGCCGGATGCGCGCGGCAATGGCGGCATCTACACTGAAACCTCGGCGACTTGCAACTTCTTTTGTCGCTTTAGTTGTTGGACTTCCTTCGCGACAGCGCGCAGATAAAGTTGGATCGCATCTTTGATATTCTCGAGGGCTTCATCATAAGTGTCCCCTTCAGAAATGCAGCCGGGCAATGTGGGAACAGTTACAGTGTAGCCGCCCTCGTCAGCTTCTTCGAGCACGACCGTGAAATTCGTCATAACAATCTCCTTGCAATTAATTCTAACGATCAAGAGACTCAATGTCAACAAATGAAATCGTTTCAAATCACAACTGTTCCCAACAAAATCGATCGCCTGCCGAATGTGATAAAAGCGCGGCGCGTGACGGGGTGAATTTAACCGCGGAGAAAATTGGAAACCCGTGCTCCAGCATTTCCCATTGACATTATTTTTTTATTCACGCATAATCGTTGCGTTCACGAATCGGGCAATCTGAATTATGGCTCAAGTACTATTGCAGGATTATGTCGAAAAGATGCGCGAGCACCTGAGCGCGGGGCGTTACTCGGACGCGCTCACGCTCGGGCAACATATTCTCCAGCATTATCCCAAACACCTCGAGACCTATCGACTGCTTGCCGAAGCAAGTCTGGAAAGTAATGACCTGCACTCGGCGGCAGACCTCTTCCAACGCGTGCGCAGCGCCGATCCCGAAAGTATTGTCGCGCTCGTCGGGCTCTCGATTGTTTATGAACATCGCGACGAATTGGATCAAGCTATCTGGCATCTCGAACGCGCCTTTGAAATCCAGCCTGCCAATTCCGAACTGCGTCAAGAATTGCTGCGGTTGTATCAGGAACGCGACGGCGCCCCGCGCGAGCGTTTGAAATTGACACCCGGCGGCTTGGCGCGAATGTACGCGCGCGAGGGCTTGTATCCCCAAGCCGTCCAAGAATTCCGCGCGCTGTTGCGCGTCGATCCCACGCGTCTCGACTTGCAAGCCGCGTTAGCGGAGACCCTCTATCGCGCGGAACGCAAACAGGAAGCCGCTCAGGTGGCGCAATCGCTTTTGCAACCACTGCCGTTTTGCCTAAAGGCAAATTTGCTGCTCGGCAAACTGTGGTCGGAGAATGGCGTTGAAGAAGGTGAGATACTGCTGCGTCGCGCCCAGTCGCTCGATCCTGAAAATGTGGTCGCGCGCGAGCTGATCTCGGATCATTGGGATCAAGCTGCGCCTCCGACCTTGCCGCCACTTGGCGGAGAATCTGCCGCGCTCCCGCCGTCGGCAAGTAGCTCGCTGTTTGATTTCGACCAGGCTTCACCCGATATTTTTGAGAACGAAACGCGCGCATCGGAGGAAGAACAGTCCGAAGCGGCACAGATGCTGGAACGCGATGCGATTTTTGAATCGCTCTTCCCGACTATGTACGCGCCTCCGCGCATACCCGAGTCGCAGCCGGTAGCTCAACCTGAGCCGGAGTCACAAGCAGCCACGAATCCAGAGACAGAATCAAGCGCGCAGCCTGAATCGCCTTCGCCTTTGGCGGAAGAGACGTTCGAGCCACTTTTTGAAAATGAACGTGGGATTGAGGAATCGGCACAAGACGTCAGAGCAGAAATTCCTGAAGCCGAGCGTGGCGATTTGCCCGCGCTATTTTCGAGCTCCGTCAGCGAGCCGTTCACGTTCGCCAAGGAAAAATCGGACGTGTCCTCTGCTGAGGTGGAAGCGTCTCCGCTGCCCGCAGAGCGCGACGACGTCAGCACGCCCGCGCGTCGCGTACTTCCTTCGTTGCCCACCATTGCCCCCAGCATCGCCGGCGCGCTGAACAAATTGCCGGATTGGTTGCGCGTCGGCGCGGGTCGTACGATTCCCGCCGCACCTATTCCTCCGTTTGAAGCGCCCGCGCCGGCTGGCGAGCCGTCGTGGTTAGACCGTCTGCAAACTGCCACGCGGTCTGAAGCTGCTGCGCCCTCCGACGAGGTAGCGGCGGAGGTATCGTCCGAGGAGAGCTTGGAGATTCCCGATTGGCTGAGAGCAAGCCCGGCGCCAAGCGCCGAGACTGCGCCTCCCGCGCCGAGTATAGCCCCGCGCACCCCGGAGTCGGGTCCCGAATGGTTGTCGCGTTTGCGCGATGCCGCGCGTAGTGGTCAGGTCGAAGAGAGCGCCGGTTTGGAAACGGAATCCGCCGAGATTCCGGGCTGGTTATCGGAGAATGAATCCCCACTAGATGACTCGGCGGTCGTTACAGAAGTACCACCCGACGAAACAAATGTCCCCGACTGGCTCAGACCACGCGCCGAAATGATTGAACCGGAAACGCCGGTCGCAGAATCTAAAGCCGGGCTGCCGGATTGGCTTACTAGCAAGGACACTGGAGAGCAACAATCGCCTGCCTCGAAGGAAAGCGCAAGCGCGCCCTCTTGGTCGAATGCGGATTCCGCGCCAGCTCCTCGATCGGCGGAGATAGAGACCGCACCTTCTGCTCAGACCGACGATGCAGTCCCTGATTGGTTGCGACAATATTCAGCCGAGGCGCCTGAATCCACTTTGAACGAGACATCTCCAACTGATGTGATGGCTCAGACGCGCGCGGAGCCACCAAGCGCGATTACTGAATTGCCAGATGTAGAAGGAACTGCGTCTCAATCGCTGGACAGCGCGTCAGCCGGCGCGGCGAATGCCAGTCCCACGATTCAGCCCGAACGCGCGCTGCTGGAACCGGATGAGCTTTTGGCTCAAGCGCGCGAATTCCGCGCGAGGGGAAACCATCGCGCCGCAATCGAAGCGTACGAAAAAGTTTTGCAGCGAGGGCAACAATTCACCCCCGACGTGATCATCGACCTCGAGCAATTCGTGACGGAAGAAAATGTACCGCAGCCCGCGCACCGTTTGCTCGGCGACGCGTACGCGATGGCAGGGCGTTACAAGGAAGCGCTCGAACAATACCGGCTGGTATTGGGTAAGTGAGAGAGAGCTATGTGGCAGAGTCTTTTCCGGAGCACGCTGACGCGAATCGTCGGCAGCTTTGGTTACGATCTCGTCGAGCGGGAGCAAAATTACTCGGCAGTTGTCGCTGCCGCGGCTGCAGAAGCAGAGCGATTGGGCGCTGCCAAACCATTTCCAACACCGTCGCAAGAGATGCGGAACCTTGCCGCCCAATATTTTTCAAACTCTTTTTCGATTTCGCCGGACGCGGGAATGACTGCCGAGCAAGTTGAAGCAAAATTAAAAAGCTACTATCGTCATTATCCATTTGAATTTGACGGACGATTGATAGATGCCTCGAAAAAACCGTTTCAGGGATTGCGTGGTCGGCAGTACCAGCGTTATTGTCATATTTTTCCGGCGATCTTGTCGTTGACTGGTGGAAGCTTGAATGGGAAAACCGTTCTGGATGTTGCTTCCAACTCAGGCTTCTGGTCCATTCAAGCCAAGCGCGCGGGTGCCACTTCGGTGCTGGGCGTAGAGGCGAGTTCACAGGCGGTGGAACTGGGCAAACTGATTTTAAAGATCATCGACATGCAAGGCATCGAGTATCGCACTCTGAATGTCTATGATCTGTCGAAGGATACGCTCGGTGAATTCGACATTACCTTGTTCCTTGGTCTTTTGTATCATCTCAACAAACCGGTGCTGGCGCTTGAACGATTGTATGAGACGACGAAGAATTTTTCCGTCGTGGACACATCACTGGTTGATTCACCGGCGGCTGTGCTCAGGCTGCGAATTGAAAAAACGAGCGACCGCATTCTGCCGAACAATCTTGTGTGTTTCCCTTCAAAGAGCGCCGTAGCCTTCATGCTGCGCCACGTTGGGTTTCGAGAGGTGTTTGTCATTCAGAATGACACGCAGGAACTCCCTGCCGAGTACCTTGAGCACCGCCGAGCAACTTTTATTGCGATCAAATGAACTCAAATCTTGATTTCAAATTGTGAGGAGGCAGCATTGCAGCAGACACTCGTGATTATTAAACCCGACGGGGTACAGCGCGCGCTGATCGGAAAAATCCTGTCGCGTTTCGAAGAGCGCGGGCTAAAGGTAATCGCGCTCAAGCTGATGCAAGTCGAGCGCGCGCTCGCAGAGAAGCATTACGCGGTGCATCAAGGAAAATTTTTTTATCAAGCACTGGTGGATTATATCATCTCCAGCCCGGTGGTCGTGATGGTGCTGGAAGGGCATGAAGCGATCGCGGTTGTTCGCAAAATGGTGGGAGCGACGCGACCGTGGGAGGCGGAAGCGGGCACGATTCGCGGCGACCTCGCGCTTATGGGCTTGCGTAATTTGATTCACGCTTCGGATGCGCCCGAGACGGCGGCGAGTGAGATCGCTTTATGGTTCAAGCCGGAAGAGCTGCATCCGTTTGAACGCGCGCTCGACCAATGGGTTAATGAATAGTTCGTTACAATGCAAACGGCACACCTCACGGTGTGCCGTTTGCGTTTTCAGATATTGAAGACACGAGCAGAATTATTGGATTCGCACCACCGTCGTCGCGCCGCTCCACAATTCTTCTAATTGATAATAATCGCGCGTGCCGGGATCAAAAATGTGGATGAGAATATCTCCATAGTCCAACAGCACCCAGCCGGATTCGACATCACCATCCTGACCGAGCGGCAGAATCTGATGCGCCTTCATCTTTTTCATCACCTCGTCCACGATTGCTTTGATCTGTCGCTCGCTCTGCGCGGTCGCGATTACAAAATAATCCGCGATGGATGAAACCTCGCGCGTGTCGAGTACGATAATATCTGCTCCTTGCTTGTCCGAAATAATGTCCGCGATCTCGTGTGCTTGTTCGCTCGAATCCAGAATCGGTCCTCCCGAATGATATTTACTGATGCAACGAAATTATAGCATAAATGATGTAAGAGAGTGTTTCTTAAAGGTCGAGTAAGCTTGGGGAATGACCAAATTCACCCAAACCTACCCGACCGATCTCAAGTATAGCGAATGGCTCTTGATGGCACAATTCTTTCCACCCCACAA
>JBBSHK010000235.1:0-5446 GCA_038253185.1 Anaerolineae bacterium
CGGACGTGCCGCACGATTCGATGGTCGAAACCTACGTCGCGCTCAAGTTGACGATTGACAATTGGCGCTGGGCGGGCATTCCATTTTATCTGCGCACCGGCAAACGCTTGCCGAAACGCGCGACCGAAATCGCGATCCAGTTCAACCGTCCGCCGCTTTCTCTCTTTCGCCGTAATGGTATCAGCGACATTGATCCGAATGTGCTGGTGTTGAACATTCAGCCCGACGAGGGTATCTCGCTCAAATTCGAGTCCAAGATTCCGGGACAGGACAATCGCATTCGTCCGGTGAATATGGACTTTCGCTATGGCACTTCGTTCGGCGTGCCGACACCTGAAGCGTACGAGCGCTTGCTGCTCGATGCAATGCTCGGTGACCCGATGCTCTTTACCCGCGAGGACGAGGTCGAGACGCAGTGGTCGATCATCACGCCAATTCTGCGCGCGTGGGAACGGATGCCCACTCCACCCTTCCCCAATTACGAAGCAGGTACCTGGGGTCCGGACGAAGCGGACTTTTTTATCGAGCGCGACGGTCACAGGTGGCGACGACTGTAAGAATTTCTGACTTATGATTTTGGATTTCCGAGCGTCACGTACTTGACCGCTCACGCAATTCGCAATCCGAAATTGAATCATGGTATTCAAAGAAGAAACCATCAACGTCGAGCATAGCCCACCCAAGAAGGTGGACGTCTCCAAGATTGAGACCGAGCTCAAGCGCTTGTGGAGTGAGACGATCAATGTTCAGGGGAACCGACGCGCCCTTGCCCACACGCTGACGCTGGTCATTTTTTGCGAGCGCGACGAGCCGTCGAATGAGTTGGGGCAGCTCGTGGGTCAGATCATCATGCACAATCCCGCGCGCGCAATCGTCATTCGTCCCGACGCGAACACGGCGAAAAACGAGATTCAAGCATTTATTTCAACGCATTGTCTCTCGCGCGGCGAAGGCGACATGCAGCTATGCTGCGAGCAGATCTGGCTCGTCGCCGGTGGTGAAGCCGCGCAGGAATTGCACAGCACCATTCTCGGCTTGCGGCTCGGCGATTTGCCACTGGTGGTGTGGTGGCGCGGGCAGCCCGATCTCGAAGACCATCTCTTTTCAGAATTAATCAAACGCGCCGATCAAATCATTCTCGATTCGACACAATTTACGGCGCACGCCGAAAAGGTGAATCGTTTCATCGCGCGTTTGCGCCGCGACTATGGCGAGGTTTCTTTCGGCGATATTAATTGGGCGCGCATCGCGCCGTGGCGCGAATACGTCGCGCAATTTTTTGACGCGCCGCAACACTTTGAATATCTCCATGCGCTCTCGAGCTTGACCATCGACTATGCGCTCGGCGAACGCGCCAATCCGAGCCAAGCCATTCTGCTGATGACGTGGCTATCGATCCTGCTCGACTGGCGTGTGGTCGCCGGTTCCTATCGACGGGATGGACCAAATCGTAGCATGCGCTTGACGCAGAACAATCACGAGGTCAGGGTCGAAATCCGCGGGCGCTCAAGTCCCACCGCGCTGCCCGGCTCGCTGGTCAACGTCAGTATGACGGCGGCGGGTGAAGAACCGGCAAGCTTTAGCATTTCGTCCAGTGAGGATATTGCGAACAGTCGCGTGCAGATTGGCGACAAAGTGACCGAGCGCTCCTTCGGCTTCGATGTGCCTGACGAAGTCTCGCTCGTATCCTCCGAAATCCTCGCCCCGCAGCATGACCGAATGTACCACCGCGCCTTGGAGTTCCTGGAGGGAGTCTTTGCGGAATGAATTCACCGGCTGGAGTTGAGTTTGAATTTGCGCCGGAACTGTTAGTCTATCGCGATCGCGCTGCGCTCAGTCACGCCGCCGCGGATAAATTCATACGACTGGCGACCGAAGCAATTTGGGCGCGGGCGCGCTTTGCGGTCGCGTTCTCGGGTGGCAGCACGCCGCGCGATTTGTACGAACGACTTGCTTCGCCCGAATTTCGCGAACGCGTGGAGTGGAGCCGCGTATTTTTTTTCTGGGGCGACGAGCGCGCGGTTCCGCCGGACGACAAGGATAGCAACTATCGGATGGCAAATGAAACGCTCTTGTCGAAAGTTCCCGTCCCGCGCGAAAATATTTTCCGCGTTCCGGCGGAAAAAAATCCTGAAATCGCCGCGCAAGAGTACGCGCGCGCGCTGCGCGAATTTTTTGGCAATCAACTGCCGCGTTTCGATTTGATCCTGTTGGGCATGGGCGCGAACGCGCACACCGCGTCACTCTTTCCTCACACGCCGGTGTTATCCGAAAAAACGCGGTGGGTCGCGGCGACGTGGGTGCCCGAGTTGAACACGAATCGCCTCACGCTCACCGTGCCGGTGATTAATAACGCCGCGAATATTTTGTTTCTCGTCACGGGCGCGGACAAAGCGGCGACGTTGCGCGCGGTCTTGCGCGGGATGCGCGAACCCGAACGATTGCCCGTGCAGTTAATTCAGCCGCACGACGGCAAACTGTTGTGGATGGTCGATGAAGCGGCGGCGAGCGGACTGAGGAAAATGGTTGAAGGCTGAAAGTTAAACGTTAAACGTTTCTCCAACTTTCCAACCTTTCACCTTTAACCTGCAACTTTCAACTTTGGAGTAACCATGTCACTCACCAATAAAGTTGTCGTCATCACCGGCGCGACCGGACAATTGGGTCCGATCGTGGCGCGCGCCTTTGCCAGCGCGGGCGCTAAACTCGCGCTCGTAGGGACGAATGCCGACGATCTGCTCGTGCTGTCGAACGAACTGGGTTTCCCCGAGTCGCGGGTGTTCACGATCGCGCGTGATTTGATGGAGGAAGCTTCTGCCAAAGCGCTCGCCGATTCGGTCATCGAGCATTACGGTCGCGCCGATATTCTATTGCATCTGGTGGGCGGCTATCAGAGTGGTGGTCTGAAGGAACTCGAAACGCAAACGTGGGATTATATGTTGAATCTGAATCTGCGGACGGCGTTGAACGCGATACGCGCCTTTCTGCCTTTTCTCACGGCGAATGGTTGGGGCAGAATTATGACGATCTCCTCAGTGGTGGCAGAGAGACCGTCCGCGAATTCCACCGCGTACGCCGTCGCCAAAGCCGGACTGGAAACGTTGACGCTCGCCGTCGCGCAAGAAGTCAAAGACAAGGGCGTGACCTCGAACGTGATCGTCATTCGCTCGCTCGAAACCGCCGAAACGCGCGCCGCGAGTTCTGCCAAAGCCGCCGGCTGGACCAAGCCCGAAGAAGTTGCTGCGCTGCTGGTGTTCCTCTGCTCGGACGAAGCCGGCGCGATCAACGGCGCGCGCCTGCCGCTGTACCATTAATAATGCACAATGCCGAATGCACAATGCACAACCGCCAACTCGATTTTGCAGTGTTCATTGTTCATTGTCCATTTCTTCCAGCGCCTGCCCACACTCCGCGCGATAGCCGCAACCGCGACAGCGCCACGCTTCCGTGTGACTGCGCGCGACCTCTTGCGCGGTTAACTCACTTCGCATCACGTTGAGAATTTCAATCAACTCGCCGCGCAGCGCGTCAGTGAACTCGACGCGAAAAATGGCATTGCGGTACTTGAGCAAGCCATAACTCGGGCGCGTGCCAAAAGTTTCTTCTACCAACAACCCGTACGCCGCGAGTTGCATCGTGTCCGACACGCGCGGTTCGGGCGCGACGCGGCTCGGCTTGACCTCGATCGGAATTCGCATCCCGTCCATATCCACCAAGTAATCGGGTTTGCCGGTCAGGAGATACCGTCGCGAAAAGAGCGGCTTTTCGATTTTCTTCCACGCGCCGGTGTCGGAATAAACGACGCGCGCCTGAATCGGCACGCCCGACTCCACGCGCATTCGCCGCCCGAACCACCACGCGAGCAGCGCGGCAATTGCAGCAAACAAAATGAAGCCGAGCAAAATTGTTTCCATTCAAGTTGGGGACTAACCGAGCAGCAGCAACAACACAACCAGTGTAATTATACTGAGCAGCGTCGAAACAAAAACGACGCTCGTCACGAAATCCGAACGCGCTTCAAACTCGACCGCGATGAGCGACGCCATCACCGCTGTCGGCATTGACGCTTCGAGCACCGCGACCGAGCGCGTCATCCCGCGCAGATTCATCAGCTCTGCCACAACCAGCGCGACCGCTGGCGTCACAATCAACTTGAGCGCAGTCGCGAGCAGCACCGGCAGCGGCGATTCGGTCAGACGCGCCCGCGCCAATTCCAGTCCAAGAATGACGAGCATCAGCGGCAGCGCGGCAGCCGCGGCGAGATCGAGCGCCCGCGATAAAAATTCCGGCAGCGTTACCTCGGCGCGATTCAAAATGATGCCGAGCGTCACCGCATAGATCAACGGCATCTTGAAAACATTCGCGATGGAATGCTGAATGTTGTGCTTGCCGCGCGAGGCAATAAAAATCGCGAGCGTCTGCGCGAGGATCGAATTCGCCACGAAATAAATCACCGCGCGGGCGAGACCCGACGCGCCGTACGCGAATTGATTGAAAGGCAGACCGATGTTGCCCGCATTCACGAACATAACGCTCAACAAGAACGCGCTGGTGAGCAGCCGGTCAAAATTCAAGAGGCGCGCGAGCAAATAACCGATGCCGCCCACGACGACGACAATGACCAGCGCGAACGCGAACAGCGCAATAAAATCAGCGTTGCTCAAACGCGAGTGCGCGACCGAATTCAAGACGAGCGCTGGACCAAAAAAATACAACGCGGCGCGCGCCAGTGGACGCGAATCCACGATCAGCCGCGTCTTGCTGAGAATAAAACCGCCAGCGGCAACCACGAGGATCGGCAGGATGATGGTTGTCAGCGCGGCGAAGAAAGTATTCATCAGCAGTGCGGAACCTACTAACGAATGGTGCTAGTTGCTGTTTGAAGCTTGGTACATGCCCCAACCATACGAATTTGCCTTAACTTCCGTGACAACGTGAGCGTCAACTAGCACCATTCGTTACTAATCAATCATACTGCGGTAACCAGTCACCGTGCGCCGCGATGAGTTCGTCCACCAGCGCCAAGATTTGGTCGGCGTCAAGCTCCGCCGAGGTGTGCGGGTCGAGCAGCGCCGCGTGATAGATGTGCGCGCGCTTTTGCGTCAGTGCCGCCTCGACCGTCAACGCTTGCACATTGATATTCGTTTGCATCAGCGCGGCGAGTTGCGGCGGCAGCGCGCCGATGGCGGTCGGTTGGATGCCATTCTTGTCGATGAGACAAGGGACTTCGACGCAGCAACCGCGCGGCAGATTGTCGATCAGCCCCTCGTTCGGAACGTTGCCATAGATGACGCGCGGCTGATTGGTTTCCATCGAATGAATAATCAGTGACCCATATTCTTCCGAGCGTTCTTTTGTTTTCTGCGCGTGCTCCTCGTTCCACGTCCGCCGCACATGCTCTGCTTGTTCAGGAAGCGTGCGCGCGAGCCGGTCGGCGCGTGCTTCC
>JBBSHK010000236.1:0-5435 GCA_038253185.1 Anaerolineae bacterium
CGCGAAGAGGACGAGCGCGAGCAGAATCCACTGCCGAAATTTTTTGTAAGTCACACGCGCACCGGTCGCAGGTGCTTTGAAAGTTTTGTTGGCAAGGGGGAGATTGAGCTTTGCCATATGCTCCGCTTGAGCTGAAATTTTTCGAGCGCAGAGGAGGAATAAGATTCCTCCTCTGCTTCTTGGTCCGTCAAGTGGGTGTGCTTACGGAGTGCAGCCGTGACCGGGAGGGGTCTGGTAACGATGATGCGGGTGAGCAAAACCGTTTTGTGGTCCTGCGATGTACGGGAACGTCGAAGAAAAGTTCACGTCGTTTTCATCCACGCCATCGCCGAGTTGATTGTTCGGAGCGATGTTGTTCGCCGCGGTGAAGGGCGTGCCGCCCGCGACCGCTTGCAGTGCGATGTCAACCACATCGTCGGAAAGACGGCGACCGTTCGGATAACCGGCGTTGTCGCCTCCGAGCAGACCACAACGATTGCCAAAGTGCAATTGAGTGCCGCCTGCTTCTGTGCCGAGTGTGCTGGGTGGGATCGCCATATTCAAGCGAATCATTTCAGAGGGCTTGACATTGGCGGGTTGATTCAGTCCCGGAACGCCGGTGAGAAAGATCGCGACGAGATCATTGCGCGGCGTGGCGGGAACGTTTAAACCATAAAGCAATTTGAGCAACCGCGCGGGTTCAGGGTCCTGAACACCGCCGAGGAAGATCGCATCGCCCGATGGCTGTGAAGCATTCCAGTAATCTTTGAACGCGAGCGGGACGACGACTTCGTTGACGAGCGGCGCGCTGAGACGCGAGACTTGGACCCAGTTGCCGCTTTGGTTCTGACCGCCCTTGCCGTCGAGCACGCGCGTGCCGTGACGGTACGACGAGGTCCACGCGCCGATGATGGCGTTGGCGTCGGTCGCGCTGGAGGGTGTCTTGCCGTCCCGAGTCAGCTTGCTGATGGGAACCTGGATCGCGAGTGACTGCACGTTAAAGCCGGCGAGGTCGTCGTTGCCGCCGCCGTGATTGCCGGGCGCGCCGGGGCGAATGGTGAGGAGATCAAAGGTCGCACCGAGGTCAACGAAGAACGCATCCTCCGCTTGACCGGCAAAAACTTTGTAATCGCCGACGGTGTGAATGCCTTCGTTGAACAGGGTTTGGTAGTTTGGCATGGAATGCGGACCAACATTGCTCGGCGGAACGGTGAGACCCGAGGCGAGCACCTGACCATTACGCGAGAGCGTGTAAGTCTGGTAGATGTTCAGGGTTGAATCGTTGACCGAGTTGACCGCGCCCGTGTTAAAGAGGAAAGTGTTGCCATTCCGCACGTGCGTCTGGAATTGAAAGTCGTACCAGATGTCAGGATTCGCATCGCCATTGTTGTCAACGGCAATGCGGTAGAGCACATCATCGCCAAAGCGGTAAAAGTTCGGACCCCCCGCCGGGTCTTGGAACGGGTAGTAGTTGGCAATGAGGGTAACGCTATCTGGCTTGTCGGGACTGACGAATATATAAAAGTCAGTGCCGTCCGCCGCGGGGTCTTGCGAAATCAGTGGTGCTTCGCGATGACTGGAGGCTTTCGCATTCGGCGCGTACAAGCCGATGGATGCTGCGAGAGCGACTGCCAGCGCAAAGACCACAGCCACGAGAAACAACTTGCGCATTGGGGTCTCCTTGGATTCAAGTGGACGTACCGGGCGAA
Source organism: Anaerolineae bacterium (assembly GCA_038253185.1). Classification (GTDB taxonomy): domain Bacteria; phylum Chloroflexota; class Anaerolineae; order UBA4142; family SHND01; genus JBBSHK01. Next base: position 1,689 of record JBBSHK010000236.1, read on the forward strand.
TGCCGTTACGAGGAGCGCGGTCCATCACGCAGCACTGCATTCGACAGACTGACAGTACAGGAGCTTGGACCGGTGTGGCATTTCGTAAAGTACGCCAAAACAAAAAAAAGTTGTTTGTATTCGAAACAAACAACAGCAGCGTTTACGCATTCACCCGCTCCTCTGGTGGATGAGCGTCAATCAATTAGGTCAACGCGCGATAGATCACCCCCTTTGCTGATCGGTTTGCGACATCCCGAAATTCCGTATCGCCTGACTATTATACTACGAAAGCTCAGGCGATTCACATTGGCGCGGCGGAGCAGCGTGTTGCTATGAAAATCTTTCTTCCCTTTTTCGCCCGCGCGTTTTTGGCTTCTTACTGCGGGTCGAGCTGGCGACTTCCCACGCCAGCAGATTTCCTTCGAGTGGTGTGGGACGAGTGCCGCCCCGCACGTAAATGTTTGATTGGTCGGCAGCCTCTTCGAGCGCCTGCAAACGCTCCAGCGCCACTTTGCCCAAACGCACGCCCATCTCCGAGACCAGACAGTTGATGAGGGCGGCGGGCGCGGCGAGCGAGCCTACAAAGTCCAGCATACTGACTCGGGCGAAAAGCGCCACTTCCGACGTCGGCAACACCGGAGACAACGCCGTGTCGGTGATCGCCAGTACACACACGCCACGCGAGTGAGCGTACCGGGCGAGCGACACCAGGTCCACCGGATAACGCGGAAAAGCAATCACGATCAGTACATCATCATTATCCATCAGGCGAACGGCATCGTAGAGCGACGAGTCCGCCTGAGTATAGGCGCGAACGTTGAGCTTGATCTTGCCGAGTGAATATCCAAAATAGATCGTCAACGGACTGACGTAACGAAAGCCGAGGATCGTCACGCGCTTTGCGGAGAGTACGAGATTCACAAAACGCTCAAGCTGTGGTTCGGAAAAAGTTTGGGCGAGACTGTGAAGACTGGCAAGGTCCGCATCAATGATACGGCGCAGCAGCGCGGCGGGCGAGCGATTCGTCACCGGTATCGTGCGCAAGCGGTCCACTCCAGTCAGATCAAAGTTGACGCGATCCTGAATGCCGGCGCGGAACGCGTCAAAGCTGTCATAGCCGAGCGCGCGCGGAAAGCGCACCACCGTCGCCAGACTCACCTGCGCGGCAGCGGCGAGCTCACGCGTCGACATAAAGCCCACCTGGACATAGTGCTCGCTCACGTACGCCGCGAGTCGCCGCATCTTGGAGGAGAGAGTCGGCTGAGCAGCAGCCAACCGCGCGAAAAAGTCGTCGCTCTCGATTTCTACCATTTGAGTCTGTCCTTATTCTCTACCGAGTTCATCCGTATTCTACCGTCTGCCAAGTACAGATGTCAAGCCGCGCGCGTGCCCATCGATCAGCGGGCGATATGAATCAAATGAACTCATACTGTTGACAGTGTGAATCAAATGATTTAGAATCAGTTCGTCCCCGATAACCTCATCATTCTCTCACCTCATCTTCCATGTCTATCCTTTATGTGGACACTGAGCATGAAAAAATTCTGCGTGACGACGCGCTCGCTCCAGCTCATCGCGGCAAAGTCGAAAGGGCGCTGGCGCGCCTGAGTGACGCGGCGGGCGAAGCAGCCAGTTGCATCCACTTCCGCGACGTTTCATTCCGCACACTGGAGCAATTATCGCCGACCGCGGTCGTATTGAGCGGCAGCACGACCGACTGGGCAGAATACAATTTTGACGATTTCGAAGGTCTGTTTGAAATTGTGCGCGCCGCGCCCGCGCCGATATTGGGCATCTGTGCGGGACACCAATTGATTGGTTACGCTTATGGCGCTCGGTGGGGACCGCTCGGAGTTTTGCAAGAGGGTGAGACCGACCCCGATCCGAATTTTGGACGCGGTCAGCGCAAGGAATCCGGTTTCCTCTCCATCAGCATCAACCCCGACTGTTCTCTCTTTCGCGAGCTGGGTGAGAGCGCAACTTTTTTCCAGTCCCACTATTGGCAACTCGAGGAAATTCCTGCGGGTTTCATCGCGCGCGCGAGTTCTCGCTGGTCGCCGATTCAGACCATCGAACATCTGGAGCAGCCTGTCTTCGGCGTGCAGTTTCATCCCGAAAACTTTGACGATGCGCATCCGGACGGAGAAACGGTCCTGCGGAATTTTTTCGCGCGGGCGCGCAGCCGTTGAGCGAATCGAGCAGACGGAGAAACTAATCCGATGACAATCCGTGAAAGCGTACAGCCGCGTGGTGGACAACTGAAACCGAGCGTCGCGCCGCCCGGACTTGAAGGCGGACAGTACAAGCCGCTGACCGACGCGCAAATCGCGCAGATTGTTGACGCCGCATTGAGGGTGCTGGAACAGACTGGCATCGAGGTGATGCCGTCGAACTGCCGCGAGGTGTGGCGCAAAGCGGGCGCGCGGATTGACGAGGAACAAGACCGCGTGTTTATCCCGCGCGAGCTGGTCGCGCGGGGGTTGAGCACGGCGGCGCGCTCGGTACGGCTGTGCGATCAATCGTCCGAGTACGATATGGTGCTCGAAGGCACGCGCGTGTATTTGGGCACCGGCGGCGCGGCGGTCAAGGTGCTCGACCTCGATGGAACGGTTCGCGAAAGCAACCTGCGCGATATCTTCGACATCGGACGAATGGTGAACGCGCTCGACAACATTCACTTTTATCTGCGCCCCGTCGTCGCGCGCGATATCCCGAACGAGGCGCTCGACCTCAACAGTTATTACGCCGCTGTCGTCGCAACGCCCAAACACGTTATGGGGAATTCCTTCACGCCAGACAGCGTGCGCGAAGTCGTCAAGATGGGCGAGATGATCGCGGGGAGTGCGGACGCGTTGCGCCAGCGACCGTTCATCTCGTGGGTCGCGAGTTGGACCATTAGTCCGCTGCGTTACGTCGAGGAAACGGTCGAGGTGCTGGACGAAGTTGTTCGCCAGGGAATGCCGGTCGCGCTTTCATCGGCGCCGCAAGCCGGAGCGACCGCGCCGGTGACACTGGCGGGAACTTTGGTGCAACTTACGGCGGAAGAATTATCGGGCATCACCTACGTGAATCTGATGCGTCCAGGTCATCCGACGTTGGTCGGCTATGTGCCTTCGGTCGCGGATTTGCGCACGGGCGGATTCTCCGGCGGAAGCCCCGAATTCGCGCTGATGAACGCGGCGGCGGCACAAATCGCGCAGCATCTCGGATTGCCGATTTACAACTCGTCCGCGTTGAGCGACAGCAAAGTGCCCGATGTTCAAGCGGGATATGAAAAAGGTATCAGCAGTATCACCGCCGCGCTTGCGGGCGCGAATTACATTCATCACTCGGCGGGCTTGCTCGAATCGTTACTCACCGTCGCGTACGAACAATATATTATTGACGACGACATCAACGGTTCGGTAATGCGAATGGTGCGCGGCATCGAGGTGAATGAGGAGACGCTGGCGGTGGATGTGATCAACGAGGTATGCTATGGCGACAAACATTTTCTCGGGCATCCGCAAACCTACAACCTGATGCGCACCGAATATTATTATCCGCACACGGGCGACCGCGCCAACCGCGACAAGTGGGAACGCGCCGGCGCTCTCGATATGCGCGAACGCGCGAAAGCGCAAGCGCGCGAATTGCTCAGGACTCAGTGGCCCACGCACATTTCAGATGAGTTGGACGCGCGGCTTCGGGTGGAGTTTGAGATTTTGCTGCCGCGGGAAGTGATGAAAAGTGTCGCGTGATCAAGTGTCAAGTGCGTAAGTGCTC
>JBBSHK010000237.1:0-5433 GCA_038253185.1 Anaerolineae bacterium
ACAGGGGCGAACATCCCTCAGACCCCGAGGGACCGAGGGGCAAACCATCGCCCCTACCTCAATGCCCGGAATGAGGGTGCAATCTAGTCTAAAATAATTCCATCTGCTCTTTGCCCTGGACGAGCGCCGGCTCCAGTCCCAACGCGAGAGCGAATTCCGCGCGCTGCGGACGCGTTGACGCCAGCAGCATTTCGATAAACGGCACCCGCAAAAACTCCCAACCGGCGTCGGCTAATGGCTTGAGCAGCGTCGGCGCGCGGCGCAGTCGCTCTCGCGTCAACGCGACTTGCGATTCCGGAACAATAACGACACCACGCAAGGGTCGGGCGCGCGTTCGCGCCAGCGCGCGCACATCTACGCGCGGGCGAAACAAGAACACGTGCGAGTCCTCGTACACACTCGCCTGTTTCAACTCTCCCCCGCTCGACGCGGGCACAATCTTTTCATCGAGCCACACCAAATCGAAGGGCTGCGTCGCCGCGCCGATTTTGAATTCCAGCCGCTCGCCCAATTCTTTCACCAACTCGCGCGCTTGGACCAATTCTCCCGCAACATCGACTTGGCGCCAGTGCCATTCGTCCCCAATCAAATCGGCGTACGCCGACGCGCACAATTCTACCAGTTCGATTTCCGGCGTGAGCAGTTCGGGAAAGCGCGACAGGATGCGTTCGTCAAAATCGACGCGACGGAGCGAGGGTGTCTCCGCTAAAATCTCGCGCGCGGCTTGTTCGACACGATCGGGCAGCGGCGAAAATTCGCGCGCGGACTGACGACGCACCCACAACACCCGACCTTCCTCGCGCCAATGATCGAGGTCACTGGCGTAACCCTCTTTGAGACCCGCTTCGATCTCGCGGCGCAAAAATTGAAACGCGTTATCGCGTCCGGGCAGCCTCGCCGCGAGCGTCTCCGCCAACTTTTTTTCGCGAGCGAGTTGCGAGAGCGCGCTATGGTGGAGCCACGAATACGCGAGCGGTTCACCCCGCGCCGCTAGGATGTTCGTCGCTGCCGCGAGCGCGCCGCGTCGTAAATCTTGCGCCACTTCACGCGCGGGCTTGCTCATCCCATCAGATTCGCGCCGCGACCAGACCACGCGATAATCTCCGCGCACCGCGCCAAATTCGCTCGTCGCCTGCGCGCCGCGATGAGGGCGAAACGCGAACGCCTGCAATTCGAACACGGGCGAAGCGGCGAGGCACACCGCCTCGATCATGGCGTGACTGCCCGCGGGAAATGCAAACACCGCGCGACCCTCCGGCTCTATCAATTGCGCCGCGTCGTTCAGCGACGTCGTGAGCGCGCTGCCGTACCAGCCCCAACGCTGTCGCTTTTCATCGAGAAAGGGTTCGAGCGCGCGTGAGGCTGCTTTGCCGAGCAGCCAGCGCGTCCACAAGTAGCTCAACTGCCAAAAAGTCGGATCGAGTCGCGCAGGGCTGGAGAGTACCAGCGCGGCGCGCGTGTCTTCGCCCAGCGTTTCGAGCAGCGAATGCGCGGAACCTTGCCCGACGTACATCGCGGGGTCGCGCGAGCGCGCGACCTCTTCCGCCGACTTGAGCTTGGGCAGAGCACTCGGCTCACTCAGACCTCGCGCGGCGGTTTGCAGCGCGCGCCAAATATTTACCTCGACGAATTTTTCCGGCGGTTCCCGTTCCGGCAGGGCGTCGGGTGTCGTGTAGAGCGTCGTGCCCACATCGAGCGCGTGCAAGAGACACGCCAGCAAAATTTCACGCGCGGGATCGTCGCGAAATTCAGTGTCCAGTTTCAGCGTCAACGTCACGAGCGCGTAGAGATTGCGCGGCGTGTACAGCTTTAACAGTTCGCGCAAAATATTGGCGTGCGGGTTTTCGCGTCCCGCGATTCGTTCAAAGATGAGATGGTAATGAAAACCTTTGGGCTGAAATTCGGCAGCGCGGGCGCGGTCGGCTTCATTCGTCGGATCGCGGCGAGAGCCGTGAGTGACACATTGGTATATTTTTTCGACGGGCGCTTCCAACTCGCGCGTGTGGATAAAATAATCGACGATGACCGGGTCGCCACATTCGGCGCACACACTGGCGTACAGTTGCTCGATGTGGGTTTGCAGCCGCGCTGCTTCTTTCAACACCTCGCCCCAGCGCGCGAGCGCAACCGAAATTTCGCGCGGCGGTGGTGGTGAAGCCTGTAGTCGCGCGGCGAACGCCACCAGCGGATTCGATTCCACCGCAATCGCGCGCCGTCCCGATTCCACCGCGACGCGCGCCGCGGTTGCCGATGCGGCAAAGGGATCGACCACGAGATCGCCGGGCGCGGTGAATTGCTCGATGTACGCCCGCGCCACATTCGCCGCGAGCGGTTGGCGATGCGCTCGGAGCAAATAAAACGAGGGGTCTCGATCGGGAAGGAACGCGCCGGGAGTCATTATCAATGGCAGAGAACGGCAAAATCGGAGCTTGCGAAAATCGCGCAGTCAAATTCGGGCTGCCCCAAAGTATAGCACAGCGGAGGACGCCTTCGACAGGTTTGTGACGGGTGTCAGGATTTCAATTCTGCTCCGTCACGTTGAGTTGTAGTTGCCAGTTATCTGTAATAGAACGTTCAAAATTTAGGAAAGGCTCTCAGGTCGAAATGCCGAATTGGTATATGATCGAAGGCACCTGGCGACAATGGAAAAGCCAGGGGCTGCAATGGTGGAGTCGGCTCACCGAAGCCGAATGGGATGAAATGGATGGCAATCGCGAAAGCTTGCTGTCGGCGCTGGAATTGAAATACGGTTGGACGCGCGCCGAGGCGAAGAAAGAAGTGGACACCCGTTTCGGCGAATTTGGCACCGAAGCGGAACAGGAAGCGGGCTGAGCCGTCGCAAGTCGAAAATAGTGCGACAGCCGCCGAGGAGGAACTATTATGGTCAGCTTGGGCATCATCGACATTGTGCTCATCATTCTGCTGCTGGTCGCGCTGTCCACCGCATCGCGCCGCCGCAATGCTGGGCTCGCCTTGATCGTCATCGCCCTCCTGCTCGTGATTTTTCTTGAACGATTTGTGCCGGGCAGTCTGGCAGCTCTGGGAAACGCGATTCGCGGAATCGACCGGGTCAACGACAATGGACCGCATCTCACGATCGCGCCGATTGTTTCGTTCAAGTGACGCGGTGTCACAATCCCGGGTTCCGCGCGGCTGCGCCCTCAGTTGTAATTCAGAGCAACCGCTCCGTTCACTCGTACTTGTGATATAATTAATATACAGCCAGCGGGTTTCCGCTGGCTGTATGCTAACCTGAAAACTATGAATTAAAAAAGCGACTTTCGAAGATGAGACAGAGAGATTATTTTTTAGATAATGGATTTGGCGCGGCGCTCTCAACGCTGCGCGAGGGTCAAGGCACAATCCCGACGTTGGTGCTGTTCGCGCTGTCGGACGTGAACCGTCAGGAACTGGAACAATTCGCCGCGACCTGGATGGAGCTGCCCGTGACGCGCCGCCGCTTCATCGTCTCGGCGATGATCGATTTGGCGGAAGCGGATATTGAAGCGGACTTTAACCGATTGTTTCGCTACCTGCTGGACGACGAAGACGCCGAGGTGCGCGAGCACGCCATCAACGGCTTGTGGGAAGATGAAGATACGGTTCTGATCAAGCCGCTGATCGGCTCGATGCGCAGTGATGCTGCCGCCCGCGTGCGCGCCGCAGCCGCCGAAAGTCTGGGACGGTTCGTGCTGCTCGCCGAGACCAGGCGCATTCCGGCGGAGCACGGCGATCTGATTCGTGAAGCGCTGCTTTCGGTCATTCGCAATCGCGGCGAAGATGATCTGGTGCGCCGGCGCGCGATAGAGTCAATCGCCTACATCGGCGACGAGACCGTGCGCGATATCATTACCGCGGCATACGCCGACGACGATGCCCTGATGCGCGCGAGCGCGATTTTTGCAATGGGACGCAGCGCGGACCCGTACTGGCGGCGCACTATCGCGCAGGAGCTTTATTCGCCCGACCCGCAGATGCGTTTTGAAGCCGCGCGGGCAGCCGGAGAATTGGAATACAAGCCCTCGGTGCCGCGCTTGATTGAACTGCTGGACGACGCGGACCGCGAAGTGCAGAGCGCCTCGATTATGTCGCTGGGACAAATCGGCGGCAAGGAGGCGCGTGAGGCGCTTGAAGAGGTTGCTGACGGCGAGGATGAGATTGCGCGCGAGTTGGCGCAGGACGCGCTCGACGAACTTCAGTTCGCCAGCAGCTCGGAGATGCTGCTCTACGACATCGGTCTGTCCGATGACGAAGAGGCGCTACTCGAAGACGAGTACGCCAAGTTGGACGAACTGGATGAAGAAGAATAAATTTTTCGCGTTTTGAATCCCAGAAAAAGACCAGCTGTTAAGATTGACAGGTGGTTTTTGTTTGTACAGAATCGCGCGCGGCAAGTGGTCCGACAGCACAGTGCTATAATACGCGCGCTCTGTCTCAACCCTCGAGGATTAGTTTCAACGAAAGGTACTTGAACCGATGCCCAAGATTACATTCATCGGCGCGGGCAGCACCGTGTTCGCTAAAAATTTGCTCGACGATATTTTGAGCTTCCCCGAGTTAGCCGAATCGACCATCAGTTTGTTCGACATTGACGCGCAGCGACTCGCCACGTCGGAAGCGATGGCACACAAGCTCGCCGTACGACGTCAGCTCAAGCCGATCATCAAGGCAACCACCGACCGCCGTCGCGCGCTGGATGGCGCCGATTACGCGATCTGTATGATTCAGGTCGCGGGCTATCGCCCCGGCACCGTCGTCGATTTTGAGATTCCTAAAAAGTACGGGCTGGAACAGACGATTGGCGACACGCTCGGCATTGGCGGCATAATGCGCGGTTTGCGTACCATTCCGGTGCTGCTCTCGCTTTGCCGCGATTTGGAAGAGCTTTGCCCCAAGGTGACTTTTTTGCAGTACGCCAATCCGATGGCGATGAATTGTTGGGCGATCAGCCGCGCCAGCAAAATCAAAACGGTCGGGCTGTGTCACAGCGTTCAGGGTACGGCGAAGGAGCTGGCGCGCACCATTGGAGTAGCGCTCGACGAAATAAATTTTCTCTGCGCGGGCATCAATCACATGGCGTTTTATCTGCGGTTTGAACGGAATGGCGAGGATTTGTATCCGCGAATTCGAGACGTGGTGGAACAGGGGCGCGTGCCCGCGTGGGAGCGCGTGCGCTACGACGCGCTGCTGCGACTCGGATATTTCGTTACCGAATCGAGCGAGCATTTTAGTGAATATGTGCCGTGGTACATCAAACGCGAACGCCCCGAACTGGTTGAGCGTTACAACATTCCGCTCGACGAATATCCCGCGCGTTGCGAGGATCAAATTGCCGGTTGGGAATTGATGCAGCAGGCGATTGAGAATCCCGCGCCCGACGCGTTCGCGCGCTTTGAAAAGTTGCAGATGGAAGCACGCGCCGACCGGCTCGCG
>JBBSHK010000238.1:0-5430 GCA_038253185.1 Anaerolineae bacterium
CGCCGCAGCATGGACGATTATTCTATTCGGCTGCCGGAATTTGAAGGACCACTCGATCTGCTGTTGCAACTGATGGAGCATCGCGAACTCGATATTACGCGCGTATCGCTCGCCGCAGTTGCCGACCAGTACCTGGAATTCATCACGCGCCCGGGCGCCGTGGAACTCACCGCGCTGGCAGACTATCTCCTGATCGCGGCAAAATTAATTCTCGCGAAATCGCGTTTGCTGCTACCCCAAGTTCAAGCGCCGGATCAGGGCGAAGTGGAAGATTCCGCCGAGGCGCTCGCGCGACAATTGCGCGAATACAAACTGTTCAAACAGGTCGCGCAGCTTTTGCGTGAGCGTGAGCAACAAGGACTGCGCTCGTTTCCGCGACGCGTGCCCCTGCCGCGCCGCGCCGTCCAACGCTCTTCCAAAATCGAAGGGCTTTCATTCAACGCGCTCTACGCCGCGCTGCGCCGTACTATCGAAACGAATCCACCGCTGCCCAGCGGTACCCTCGTCGAGCCGCTGCGTCTCTCCATCCACCATCGCATCGAAAACATTCGCGCGCTGACACAAGCATCGCCGCGCGTGCGCTTTAGCTCGTTGCTGGAGGACGCGCGCACGCGCGTGGAAATTGTGGTGACATTTCTCGCGGTGCTCGAATCGGTCAAACGCAAAATCGTCAACGTGACTCAGGACGAAATCTTTGGTGAAATTTATCTCACGCGTCGCGAGGACGTGGAACCGATCGCGATGAGTGAAGACGACGAAAGCGATTTCACCGGCGCGTGAGCGATCAACTTCCTTCAACACCCGAACTTCATTCGGGAACGCTCAGGATGACGGGGAGGGATTAATGGAAGGGCTGTACGCCTGCTCCGCGATTCCCGCCAGCATGTCCCAGTTGTACTCCCGCGTGATCGTCGCTGCCGCGCACGCGCCGAGCCGCGCGCGCAGGTCCGCGTCACGCAACAACCTTGAAGCCGCGCGCGCGAATTCGTCCACCGCCCGCGTCTGCACCAGCAAGCCCGTTTCATTGTGAGTAATATATTCGCGCAACTGCCCGACCGAGTCCGCGACTACCGGCACACCCGCGGCGAGCAGGTCAATTAATTTCAACGCGCTCTTGGTGCGATTCACCAACGTATCGTCGAACGGATACAGCGCGATGTCCGCCGCCGCGAAATATCCCGGCAACATTTTCGGTTCGAGCCATCCTGTATAGTGGACCCGTTCGCCCCAGCCGCGCTGACCCGCAATGCTTTCTAATTTTTTTTCTTCGTCGAACAGACCTTTGCCGACGACGAGCAGCCGCGCCCGCGGCACCAGCCTGACGATCCGCGCGAAAATTTCCGCGAAGCGCTCAACGCTGAATTCAAAAAAGCGTGTGTAGAGCAGAACGACCGGGTCCTCATTCCACCCGTGCTGCGCACGAATTCGGGCGCGGCTCGTTGCATCCGCACGTCCGAAAAAAGTCGCGCCGTTAGCTAAATAATAAACGCGCGCGCGCGGCTGACCGAGGCTCCACACAATGGTTTCGAGCGCGCGGCTCGCGACGGTCACTGCGTCGGCGTGCGTCAAGCCCCACTGCTCCTGCCACGCAAAAAACTTTTTGTGCAGCGCGGAATATTTTTCAAGCTCGTTCCAGCCGCCCGCGCCTTCCCAGTCATCGGTGTCGAGGACCAAACGGGCGCGCGTTCGACCGACATGTCGCAGTTGCCACAATTCCCATGCGGCAAGTCCCGAGTACGCTTTGGGTTTGAAAAAATGGATTACGTCGGCGCGCCACGCCAACGCGCGATTTACCAGTCGGGGAGCAATCAGCGCGCGCGGGTTGATAGCGATATTGTCTACGCGAACTCCTTCGTCGTCCCACGCGCGCCCGGCATCTTCGGGATTCGACCAGGGTGGCAAAAAGATCGCGACCTGATGCCCGCGCCGCACCAATGCTTTGGCGAGCGGCAGCGCGCGCGAAGACATCGTGCCCTTGGGCTTGAGTCCGAACGGACCGATCATTGCGACGCGCATTGACAAAATTATAGCACACGCAAAAAATGAAACAGGTGCGCGGGATTCGCGCCGCGCACCTGTTCAAAGCAAAACGCGCAATATTTATTCCACCGTCACACTCTTAGCCAGATTGCGCGGTTGGTCAACATCGGCGCCGCGCGCCACCGCGACGTGATACGACAACAATTGCAAAGGAATCACCGCGAGGATCGGGGTCAATGCTTCCGGCGCGTGCGGCACGTAAATTATTTCGTCCGCGTGTTCTGCCGTCTGCGCGTCACCTTCACTCGCGATCGCCAGCACCGGCGCTTGACGCGCGCGCACTTCTTGAATATTGCTCACGACTTTATCGTGCGTCGCGCTCGCGGTCGCAATCGCGATCACCGGAATTTCCGGATCGAGCATGGCAATCGGACCGTGCTTCAATTCACCCGCGGCGTAACCCTCGGCGTGCAGGTAACTCACCTCTTTTAATTTCAACGCACCTTCGAGCGCGGCAGGAAAACCAAAGCCGCGCCCAAAAAAGAAACACGAGCGGCGCTCCGAGAATTTCGACGCAAGCTCCAGCGCGCGGCTATTCGTTTTTAGCGCAGCGGTAGCGAGTTCAGGCAATCGCTTGAACGCGTCCAGCAGCTCGCCCGCTTGAGCCGGTTCAATCGCCCCGCGCGCCATAGCCCAGTGCAGCGCGAGCAATTCGAGCAGCGCGACTTGCGCGGTAAAAGTTTTGGTCGCGACCACGCCAATCTCCGGTCCGACTTGCAAATAGATCACTGCGTCCGCGCCGCGCGTGATCGAACTGCCGACTATATTCGTCAGCGCGAGCGTTTGCGCGCCGGACTCGCGCGCAAGTCGAAACGACGCGAGCGTGTCGGCGGTCTCGCCCGATTGCGTAATCAATATCGCCAGCGTGTGCTCATCCACAATGGGCGAGGCGTAGCGGTACTCCGAACCGATCTCAACCTGCACCGGCACGCGCGCCCACTGCTCGAGCGCGAGCTTACCCACGATGCCAGCGTGATACGAGCTGCCGCACGCGACCATGTGCACGCGCTCGACCCGCGCAAAATCAATTGCGCCGAGTTCAGGCAGAATCACGCGATCGGCGCGCAACCTACCGCGCAGCGCGTTGGCGAGTGCGCTAGGCTGCTCGTAAATTTCTTTGATGAAAAAATGCGAATAGCCGCCCTTCTCCGCCGACTCGACATTCCATGTCACCTCGAAGGGTTCACGTTCGACCACCTCACCGTCGAGCGTGTATATGCGAACGGTATCGTGGGTGAGCGCGACCAGTTCACCATCTTCGATCAAGAGCGCGCGGCGCGTGTGCGGCAAGATCGCGGGAATATCCGATGCTAATAAATTTTCACCCTCGCCCATCCCGACCACCAGCGGCGAAAATTGCCGCGCGCCGAGTACGAGATCGGGCACCCGCACGTCGAGCACGCCGACCGAAAACGCGCCGCGCAATTGTTTCAACGCCGCGCGCGTCGCGTCGATCAAGCCCAACGCGGAATTCGCGCCGCGCGCGTTAAATTCTTCTTCGATCAAATGCGCGATGACTTCGGTGTCTGTTTCTGATTTGAATTCGTGCCCGCGCGCGATGAGCGCGGCGCGTAGCTCCGCATAATTTTCGACGATGCCGTTGTGAATCACCGCAAGCTGTCCGCTGCAATCGATGTGGGGATGCGCGTTCGCGTCGGTCGGCGCGCCGTGCGTCGCCCAACGCGTGTGCCCGAGTCCGAGCGTTCCGTCCGGCGCGCTGCCATTCAGTTCCTCCACCAATCTCGAAAGCTTGCCTGCGCGCTTTTCAATCCGGAGTTTTCCTTCGGGCGTGCGCACCGCGACTCCCGCCGAGTCATAGCCGCGATATTCTAAGCGTTTCAAGCCATCCAGCAGAATCGGAGTCACCTGCCGTGATCCAACGTAACCGACAATTCCACACATGAGAATTTTTCCTTCTTCGTCGCGCGCGCCGGATCAAGACGCGTGCATCGCTTGCTTGTGCACCGCCGCGTCCGAGACCGGGAAAACGTAATGCGGCATCATATGTTCCACGTCGGTATAGCGACCGCGAAATTCCGGCGGCAGCAAGCGCGCGATATAGTACATAATTTCATCGGTGATGGCGTTCAGCATTTCGCGCGATTGTTTGCCGGGCGGCAGTTTGAGCGTTAAAGGCTCGCCGACGCGGATGCCGAGCGGCGTGCGGCGCAAGCGCGCGAGGTTGTGCCAGAATTGTTTTCCACCCCACATCGCCACGGGCAAAATCGGCGCGCCCGATTTGATCGCGATGAGCGCTGCCCCGGCGTGTGCCGCTTCGAGCGTACCCGACTTGGTGCGCGTGCCCTCGGGCGAAATCAACATCACGTGCCCACTTTGCAAAATTTGCAGCGCGTGGCGCAGTGCTGCGAGATCGCCTTCGCCGCGACGCACCGGAAACGCGCCATAGTTTTTGAAAATAAGCACCGATGGAAATTTGAAAAGTTCCGCCTTCGCCATAGGCAGGACGTCAGGTCGTAAATAGACCGACCCGAGCGCCGGGTCCAAAAAAGTCGTGTGATTGATCGCGACGATCAGGGGACCGCTGCGGGGGGTGTGCTCAACGCCCTGGATATCTAACTCGAGCACCAAGGGGAACAGTAGCTTTAGCACCAGGTTTGAGAAATGGTGGAACAATGGGACGCGGAGTCGGTCAGCCATTGGTCAGACCTGAGAGGGATTGAGCCCTCGCTTGCATGATCTCCAGCGCGCGCTTCACCGTCGCGTCGATGGACAGTCCCGTATTGTCGAGATAGACGGCGTCCGTGCCGCGTTTCAAAGGCGCAACCTCTCGCGTCGAATCAATCTGGTCGCGTCGTTCGATCTCTTGTTTCATCTCTTCAAACGAGAGATGACGCCCTTGCGCCGCGCGTTCCAGGAGGCGACGCCGCGCGCGTTCATCCACCGTCGCATCGAGATAAATTTTCAGATCTGCGTCGGGCAACACCACGGTGCCAATGTCCCGCCCTGCCATTATCACGCGACCGCGTTCGGCAATGCGCCGCTGCTGCGGAGTCATCGCCGCGCGCACGCCTGCGTACGCGGAAACGGGCGAAACATTTTTGTCCACTTCCGGTCGTCGCAAGTCCCACGTCGTATCCTCGCCATCGATTAACACAGTGAACTGTCGGCCGTCGCTCACCGTCGGCGGAAGAAAATCAATTTGAATATTTTCGGCGAGGTATGTGACCGCTGCTTCGTCTGAGATAGCAATCCCGCGTTCGAGCGCCGCCCATGTGACCGCGCGGTACATTACTCCGGTATCGAAATAAAGATACCCCAAGCGCTGCGCCAACAATTCGCCCAGCGTACTTTTGCCGGACGCGGCGGGACCGTCGATCGCGATGGTGGAAGGGAGCATAAGAGCGGGAGAATCGAACAAGCTTTGGTCGA
>JBBSHK010000239.1:0-5383 GCA_038253185.1 Anaerolineae bacterium
ATGTCGAAGTGAAAGCCAAGGCAAGGGCGCTGCTGGCGCGCAGCCGGCGCGATTCGGTCGCGGGCGCGAACGAGCCTGCCGAGGAAAGTCATGGACAGATGGTGTCCTTCTTTAGCGCCAAGGGCGGGAGTGGCACGACAACGCTCGCGGTGAATACTGCCTATGCGCTTCAGAAATTGGTGCCCACCGCTTCGACGCTGCTCGTCGATATGGTCTTTCCGCTCGGATCCATTGGTCGTATGGTTGGATTCGAATCGTCGGAAACGATCGCCAAACTCTCACAAGAATCACGGGGGCGTATGGACCGTAAGCTGATCGCGCGCTATATATCGCCGGTACGTCGCTATGGATTTCGCGTGTTGCTCAGCGCCGAGGACTTGCAAGAGGCGCAAGCGCTCGAAGTCAGCCAAATCGCGCCGCTCTTCAACACCTTGCGCGGGATGTTTGACTATGTTCTGGTTGATCTCGGACGTTCGCTCTCACGCATCACGCTGCCGATTCTCGAAAATTCGGATTTGATTTTTGTGATTGTTACGCCGGATGTGAATGCGGTTGCCTTGACCAAGGCGTCGCTCGATTATTTATCCTCGCTCAAAATTTCCAGCGCGCGTATCGCCGTCATTCAAAACCGAACTGTGCCGCGCTCGTGGTTGTCCAAAGAGGATATCGTGAGAGAATTAGGGCTGCCCGTTGCCGTTACGATTCCTTACGATGGGGAACAGGTGCCGCTCGCGACCAATGCCGGCGTGCCCTATCTCGAGCGCTATGACAACTCTGGCACCGCGGTCTCGATGCACGAGATGGCGCGCGTCGCCGTCGAACGATTAAAGCAGAGTTAAGCCGTGACGCCGCCGCGCGGTTGAAGCAGCAATTCGAAATTGAGTTGACGTGTCGATCAATTTATCGCGTTATCGCGATCTTTATTTCAGTGAAGCTCACGAGCAGATTGAACACATCGCGGAGGGGTTGAAGAAACTCGAGAGCGGAGGGAATGATCGCGCCGCGGTCGAGTCCGCCTTTCGCTACGCCCATACGCTCAAGGGTATGTCGGCGACGATGGGTTATGACGAGGCGACGGCATCGGCGCACCAGCTTGAAATGCTCTTGGAGGTCCTCCGCGACAATGGGGGCACTTCGCCCTCGAATCTTCATCTCCTCTTTCGCGCGCTCGATAATCTGCAAAGCGTCCTCGCCCATGTACAGGGCGCTGAAACTCCCGCCGCCACTCCACCATCGCCGCCGCCCGAGCCGCGCGACGAGCCGCCGCTCGATGATTCCCCTGCGGGTGCAACCGCAGTAGCAGATACTGTCCTGCAGGCGCGCGCCGACCCCAGCCCCGCCGTTCGCATCAGCATTCCGTATCTCGATCATCTGAGTCAGCTCGTGGCGGAGCTGGTCGTCAACCACGCCAAGCTGGCGTACTCGTCGAGCCCCGATCGCGCCCCCGGATTCGATCCAACGCTTCACGCCCAATCGCGCATGGTCAAAGAGCTTCAGGCGCTCACGCGACTCCTCGGCATGGGACCGCTTGGCGATATTTTTAATCGCTATCTGCGGATGGTACATGACCTTGCCCGCGAGCAAGACAAAGAAGTGCTCGTCATCGTGGAGGGCGAATCCGTCCAGGTCGCCCGCGCGGTTCTGGAAGAATTAAATGATCCGCTGCTCCATCTATTGCGCAATGCCGTAACGCATGGAATTGAAACAACCGCCGAACGAAGCCGCTGCGGAAAAAATGCTCGCGGCACAATAACGCTGCGAGCACGGCCGAGTGGCGATGAAGTCACCGTCGAGGTGAGCGATGACGGGCGCGGACTGGACGCGCCACAAATATTACAGGCAGCCTACGAGCAGGGATTCGTTACGGGGGGCGATCCTGCGCAACTGGGCGAGAGCGAAATATTCCGCCTGATCTTGCTGCCCGGGTTTTCGCTGGCGAGTGTCGTGACCACCGTAGTGGGACGCGGCGTCGGTCTGAACGTGGTACAAGCCAAGCTCGACAGCGTGAATGGGAGAATCAGCATCCGCGCGCAACCGGGGCATGGCGCGACTTTTTCGCTCACCGTGCCGCGAACTTGGGGTATGCACGAAGTGGAGCTGGTGCGCGTCGCCGACCAAGTCTATGCTCTGCCCGGCTCGCGCGTCGAAAGGACGCTCACGCTCTCGTCGGCGGAAGTGCTGCGCCTCCGGCGGCGTGAGGACCTCTCGCGGCAATCCTTACCCATTGTGAATTTGCAATGGCTGATCGAGCACCAAGGTCATTCGCTCCGTGAAGGTATAGCCAGAGTCGATGAGGAAATGACGCGTGCCCAATTGCGCGCGGACGTTCCGCCGGACGAATATCGGTTAATCGTCGTCCATCCTACCGGGATGAATCCGGATGAGCCGCTGGCGCTGCGCGTGGACGAATTATTGGGCGAGGCGCTGCTGCGGCTGACCGAACCCACCCAAGTCTCGCCCGTGGACCTCCTCGACCTCGACCAACTCATATCCTTCCAATAGCGAATCGTAGAAGAGGTTTCTTGAAGAAACCTGATTCCTAGAAGGCTCACCCGCGCGCGCGGAGACAATCGTTGAAGATCGCTCTCGTCGTCAGTTGGCTCAATCAGTACGGGGGCGCCGAGCGCGTGCTCGAAGCCGCGCATGAGATTTTCCCCCACGCGCCGATTTTTACTTCGATCTATGACCCGTCTGCGCTGCCCGCGCGCTATCGTGAGTGGGACATTCGCGTTTCCTTTCTTGATCGCTTCCCCGCCATTCATCGCCATCACCAACTATATCTGCCATTCTATCCACTCGCGTTCCAATCACTCGACCTGCGCGGCTATGATGTCGTACTCAGCTTGACCAGCGCGTTCGCGCACGGCGTAATAAAGACCGCGCCCGCGCGCCACCTGTGCTACTGCCTGACGCCCGCGCGTTTTCTGTGGCAATATCACGAGTACGTCGAGCGTGAATCCATCGGACGCGCCGCGCGCACATTATTGCCGCTTGTGATTTCTCCCCTGCGAAATTGGGATGCGCACACCGCCACGCGCGTGGACGAATTCATCGCGATCTCGCGCGCGGTGCAAGCGCGCATCGCAAAGTTTTACCATCATAAATCGACGATAATTCATCCGCCGGTCGAGGTGCAAAATTTTCAGCCAGTCAAGATTTCTGAAGTAAGCGACTATTTTTTGATCGTGTCGCGTCTCGTGCCGTACAAACGCGTCGACCTCGCGGTGGAAGCGTTCAACCGACTCGGCTTGCCGCTCGTGATCGCGGGCGAGGGGCGTGACCGCGCGCGTCTCGAAAAAATCGCGCAGCCGAATATTCACTTCGTTGGTCGTGTGTCGGACGAGCAGCGTCGCGACTTGCTGGCGCGCTGCCGCGCCTTTGTTTTTCCGGGTGAAGAGGATTTTGGCATCGCGCCGCTCGAGGCGAATGGGTCGGGTCGTCCGGTGATCGCATATGCCGGTGGCGGCGCGCTCGACACCATCAGCGAGGGCGTGAATGGGGTTTTGTTTCGCGAGCCGAGTGTGGAATCACTCGCGGAGTGTGTGCGCGCCTTTGATGCGAATGCCTTCGACCCGCTTCAAGTTCGCGCGCACGCGGAAAAATTTGATGTGCGCGTGTTCCAACAAGAGTTGTCTGGACGCGTCGAGTCCTTCGCATTGGCAAAATAAAAAGAGACTCTCACCGGTGAGAGTCTCTTTTTATTTCAGCTCATTCCGAGCGGAACTTTTTCCCCTCAGAATGTCATTTCGCGAACGGGTCTGCGTGACAGACCCTCATCCGTTCGCCGCCAGCGCCTTTGACCCGCCAAACGCGCCGGGTGAGAGGCGGGGAAAAAGTCCGGCGCGGTGAATAATTTCGTTGACGACCTCTTCTTGGCGATACGCCATCACGTGCACGCCCGCGACACCCGCAATCTCGCGCACCTGCTGAATAATCTCGACGCAGATCTGCATTCCTTCTTCTTGCCAGCGCGCTTTGGGGGTCTTGTTCAATCGTTCCACAATGGAATCGGGAATGACCACGCCCGGAACGCGCGTCCGCATAAACTCTGCGGCTTTGGGTGAGCGCAGCGGACCTACACCCGCGAGAATATAAACCTGTTCGTGCAGACCGAGATCGCGCGCGCGTTCCATAAATTTCTTGAACACGGGAACATCGAAAATATATTGCGTCTGAATAAAATCCGCGCCCGCTTTTATTTTTTTCGCGAGCCGATGCGGACGGAAATCGAGCGGCGGCGCGAATGGATTTTCTGCCGCGCCGAGAAACACGCGCGGTGGCACGGTGAGCTTGCGACCGCTTAAAAATTGCCCTTCGTCGCGCATAATCTTTAGCGTACGCAGCAGGTGCATCGAATCGAAATCGAACACGCGCTTTGCCTCCGGTTGATCGCCCGCGGTCACGTCATCGCCGGTGAGGCACAAGACATTTTTCACGCCGAGCGCCGCCGCGCCGAGCAGATCACCTTGCAGCGCGATGCGATTACGGTCGCGACACGACATCTGGAAGACAGGTTCATAGCCCGCGGTCACCAGGATGGCGCACAAGCTCACGCTCGACATATGCACATTCGCGCCCGAAGCATCGGTCGCGTTGATCGCATCCGCGACTTCGGATAGCACCAGCGCGGCGTCGTAGACTGCTTGAGGATCAGAACTGTCGGGAGGATTTAATTCGGCGGTGACGGCAAAGAGTCCCGCGCGCAGCACGCGTTCAAGTCGGCTCGCCGCGCGAATCGGGCGATCATTTTTGGTGCTCATGCTCTTCTTCCGCCCAACCCGCGGGTTGCACCTGATCGCGCCCGGTGAGCAGATTCACCCACGACGAAGTTCCGTGCAATTGCCAATCGACCGGACGCTCGACCTGATAAATGTGGTCGCGCCACAGCGGCAGTTTTTGCGCGCCTTCGACCGCTTGCACCCACACGCAGAGTTTATCGGGATACACTTCGCAATTGCCGTTCGCACGTACGCCGCCGCAAGGCCCATTACGCAAATTTTTCGGACAACGCATCGGGCACGTCAAGCCGGTCGAATGCAAGATGCACTGACCGCACATGCGACAATCGAACAGCAGCTCTTTGCTCGCCTCTTCGATTGGCAGCACTAATTTTTCGAGGCGTTTGGCGAACGCGGAATTTTCAGAAATTAAGCGCATGTGTTTTGATTATTGCGGCTCGACCACGCTCATCATCTGTTCGACCGAGCGCACCGCATCGGCTAACGCACCCGTCGGACCCTCGCCACTCTGCCCCACCAACTCTTTCGCTTTCCGCGCAGTCGCACTCGCATCCGGACAATACGCATCCCCCCCCGCTATCTCGACATAGTGCGCCGTCACCGGTGCGCCCCCCGCCATCACTTTTACCTTGTCCCGCAACCCC
>JBBSHK010000240.1:0-5373 GCA_038253185.1 Anaerolineae bacterium
CGCGAGGTCGTAAAGAGCATAAACGCGCGTCCGTGCGCTGCCGCGCGCGCGGATAATGCGTTGAGACCAATTGCGAAACTCGCGTCCTCCGCGCAGGAGAAAAACAGCAGACGATCGGCATTCTCTTTTTTTTCAATCACCGCGAGTCCGTCGTCACCAAGGGACAAGAATTCAGTTTCGGTGGGTCGTTCGATAATTTGTGAGACCCATTCATCCTGATTATAGATGAAGCGGGCAAAGTGAACGCGCGGCGTAGCGAGGCGTTCCAAAATCTTTTCGACCCCGCGCGGCAGATCAGTGATGGGCTGGATTGCGAGAGTGGAATTGACTCTGCGCGTGTTTGGCGTCGAAGCAAGATAATACGTCTCCCATTGCGTCGCGCCTGCCGCGACGAGTCGGCGATAACTCGCGTTGGTGGGGGTGACGAAGGCGAGGAGCAGCGCCGCGCCGCGTTCCGCCGCGAGCGCGCGTGATTCTTCGATGATGCGCGTAAAATAGCCGCGCTGTCGCGCCTCGGGCAGCGTCCACGAACCGGTCATAATTCCGACGCGAAACGGCGCGCGCTCCGCCACACGCGCGCGGCGATAGCTCACCGCCGAACCCGCGACGATACTGCCTTGATCTTTCACAACCATCAGATCGGGCAACTGTCCGTCGAAAGCGCGCTCAAACGACCAGCGAAACATCCCGACTCCGCCCCAACCGTGAAAGCACGTGTTGAGACCGGCGAGATAGTGCGCTCTGATTCCCGACGGATTCCGTTCGACCGTACAGCTTGTTTCAAAACCCCGATTTTGTTCTTGCACGTATTTCATTTGTATTAGCGTAGTGATGATACCGTTCAGTGAATTCAGTCCCACAGGGATCTACGATTTCGAAACAAGTTGTAATCATACTTGGCGCGATGTCCCGTTCACTGAGAACCGCGCGTTGATTTCGCCCATCGAGGTCCACCATAGTTCATCGCCCAATTCTTGTTCGAGGCGCGCGAACAATTCGTGGAGCAAGTTTCTGTAAGCCTCATCCAACCCATCTTGGCTCGTATGTCCAAGTGCATTCTTGACGATGTGCGCCTTGATCGATAACAGTCCGCCGCATTCGAGAATCGCGTGCGCGCGCTGCCATGAGGAAGTCGCCTGCCAGTTCGTCGGGATGTGAAGCAAGCGCCCTTGATGAATGTGTTGTGGCTGAACGAGTGAAACACCGCGCAGTCCGCTCATATTCGCCCGCGCGTTTTCTGCGATGGGCGTAATGAGATCGCGCGCGGACGCGACAAAACGCAATCCCGTCTCTACCAGCGCGTCGAGCAACGCGCGCGGCGCGCTCCATCCCGGCGGACACAGCCCCGGCACGAAATCCAAATTTGCCGCGCGAAAAATCTGAATCATTTTCTTTAGCCGCGTCGTACACTCTGCGCGACTCACCTGCTCGAACTCTCGCGGAACCTGACGCCCTCGCGCCAGATGATGCAGACCGTGCAGCGCGACCTCGGTGCGCGACAAATTTTTCAAATAGCGCACGAATTCGGGATGACGGTCGAGACGCATCGTGCCCGCGCGCCAATGTTCCGCGAGATAGATTCGGTCGCGCAGATAAGGCACCGCTGCCGCGAGGTGGCGCGTCGGGACCGGCGAGATTTCCATCCAGTCGGCGGTGACGAAGAGGGTGGCGCGCAATTGCGGATGTCGTTCCAACAACCATTCGAGATTTCCAAGCGCGCCCGCGCCCAGATCACCGCCCGCTTCGTAATGGTCACTCGATTTCGCGGGATGGAGGTCATCAATGCTGAAACAGATCGCGGCGCGCTTTGCCGGCGGGAGCCAATTGTGCATCTCTTATTCTGCCAAGACCAATAAGGAAAATCCAGCGAGCAGCCGCGCGGCAAAATCCTGATTCAGCGCGAACAAAACTTTCCGCGGCAGCCGCGCCAATGCCATCTTGATTGAAGTCGGCGCGAAATCGACCGCGCCGGCGGTGTAAGCATAATCGAGCACATTATAATTAACGTCGGCTAACATTTGCAGCGCGGTCTCTTTCGAAAAATAGTGTAGATGACCTGCCGATTCGTGCACCGCACGGAAAAAATTTCCGCGCAGCACCGTTTGCGCCGACAGTTCGAGCGGCAGATGCAACAGCTTGTAGCGACCACGCGGTTTGATCTCGCGCAAAAAATGATAATAGTCCTCGACATGTTCGACCACATCCATCAGCAAGATCAAATCAAAGTCCGCATTTTTCTCCTCAGCAAAATCCATCAACTTGAATTGCAAACGCTCACTCGCGCGCGCTTGACTGAGCTGATGCGCCTGCGGCGAAATATCATAGCCGACGAAGTGTACGTTTACGTCCAGCTTATCGTGCAGTTGTTTGAGAATCTCACCCGCGCCGCAGCCGACCTCCGCGAAAGTTTTGGGCGCGAGGTGATTTCGTTTCAACATGCGTAGAATCTGTTGCGCTTTCCATGCCGAGTGCTCGACGTGCCAGGTCGGATTTTTTTCCCCGTAACTGCCCCGCGTGTACAATTCGAATGTCATTCGCAATATTCTATTTCCGCCAATCATTTGAGGTCGTCACAGCTTGCACCGCGGGCGAACCGACAATATGTTTCGCTTGAATCAGGCTCTGGTATTCTTGAAATAACTCTTCCCAGATGACCTCGGGACGAAAATCGCGCAGCACGCGTTCGCGCCCCGCTTGCCCATGCCGTTCTCGCAATTCCGCGTCATCGCAATACCTCTCAATCGCCTGCGCCAAAGCGGTCGCATCGTGTGGCGGAACGAGCGTCGCGGTCACTTCATCTATAACCGAGTCAATACAGCCAGGGATGCGAGTCGAAATGACCGGCAACGCCATTGCCGCGGCTTCAATATTCGTCACGCCAAAACCCTCGCGGTAAGACGGCATGACAAATATGTCCATCGCCGCCAAGTGCCGCGCCACATCTTCGCACAATCCCGCCAGATGCACGCGTGGGTCGGTGTGAAAAAGATTTTCGTCCTCTGGGAGCAGCGGGTCTTGCAATTCAAATGGCCCGACAAGCAACAAATGCAATTCGAGATGACGCGCGCGCACTTCACGCCACGCTGCCGCCAGTTCATGCATTCCCTTATCCGCCACGATGCGCCCGACAAAGCCCAGCACCAACGCCTGACGCGGAATCCCGTACTCGGCGCGAATCCTTTCACGCTCGTCCGCGTTAAAGTTTGCCGGTGAGAAAATACCGACCGCGTCGACCCCTTTGACGCTGCCGTGCCCCAAAACCACAATTTTCTCTGGCGGACACAATCGCTCACGGATCACGTACTCGCGAACAGAAAAGCTGTCGCACCATACCCAATCCGCGGCAGCACATGAGAACCGCGTCGTAAAATTCAGTAGATATCGCGTAAATCCTTTTCGTGACATTTGCGCGAGCCCAAAGATGGACAATGCCACGATCCGCGTGCCCGCCGCGCGCGCCGCGAGGGTGCCGAGCAATGCCGCCTTGGGTGTATGTGAATGGACGATGTCCGGTCGCAGCGCGCAGAGTAGGCGCCACAGCCGCCACAACGCGATGACATCTGCGAGCGGATTGATGGTGCGCTTCATCGGTACGGTGTGAATTGGTATCGCTTCTCGCCGCGCGATCTGCGAGACCCGGTCGCCGGGCGAAGTGATGGCAGAGACGTGCACGCCGCGCGCCTTCAAGTAGCCAATTTGCCCGCGAAAAAAAATGTCGAGCGTTATCGGCACAGTGGTAATGTGAACGAGGCGCAAGCCCTGCCTCTTGGAATCATTCATTGGCGTGCCCGCCACGCGGCGACTAACTCTTTCAGCCCCTCTTCCATCGAGACGATATGACAATATCCCAGCTCGCGCTCGATTCGAGCGTTCGAATACCGTACTGCCGTGACCAATGAATCAATCCTTGCTTCGGTGAGAGGCATGCCCGGTACGCGCCCGAAAAGACGCGCCGTCCAACGTGCCGGGCGTTCCGGTACTCTCCAGTGCGGAGCTGGTTTTCCCAGCGCCGTGGCGATCGTATTCACACAGGCTTCAAGCGGATTCGAGTCCGCAACGATGAAAGTCCGTCCCGCCGCCGCCTGCATCGTGCCGCAGCGATAGAGGGCTTCGACCACATTATCCACAAACACCAAGTTCATCAACGCGCCGGGCTTGCCAATGTAAAAATAGAGTCCCCGGTCGATCAAGTCAATCAGCTCTGCCAGTCCACGGCTGCGCATCGTGGGACCAAAGACGCTGCTCGGACGCAGCATCGAGACAACAAATGCTCCCGCGCGCGCGGCGTTCGCAACCAGATTATCCGCTGCCGTTTTGGTCTCCTCATAAGTGGTAACAGGATGGAGCGGCGTATCCTCGGTTACGACCCCCTGCCGATGTGGACCGTAAGCGCCGACGCTGCTTAACTGCACCCAGCGGTCGATTCTCCCATTTGCCGCGTCAATCAAGCGTGCGGTCCCGTCGAGATGCACAGCCCGCATTCGCGCGGGATCGCGAATCTCGCCCGCACAATGGTAGAGAATGTTCGCGCCTTGCACGAATCCGCGCAAATCGCAATCATCGACAGCCAGATCGCCGAGGAATAACTCGACCGCATTTCCGAAAGGGACCCGCGACAGCTCACGCCGCGACAAGACGCGTACCTGGTCCCCCAACGCGCAGTGGCGCTCTACCAGCTTTTCTCCGATGAATCCGGTCCCGCCGGTGATGGCGACGATCATTGGCGCGCGCTCAGCCATGCTTCTGTTCTTACGCAAAGATAATCAAGAAACGCGAGACGCACGGGTCGTAGAATCTCCTCACGGTATTGGCGTGCCCTTTCCAAATTGCGCGCGGACATTCGCGCCATGCGCTCAGGATCAGCCGTGACCTCGCGAATCTTGTGGGCGAGCGCCTCGACATCCCCCGGCGGCACCAAATCTTCTGGCGGCAACAGTTCCGGAATTCCGCCGACGGTCGAGCCGATGCAGGGCAGCCCGCGCGCCATTGCCTCGAGCAGCGCGCGCGGCAAGCCTTCCGCCTTGGAGGGCAAAACAAAAAGATCGGCTCGGTCCAATTGCGCGCGCACGGCGTTACCTGCGGTCAGCTGTCCCAGAAAATTTATTTTATCCTCCAATCCCCGCGCGCGCGTGCGCGCCTCCAATGATGAACGGTATTTTCCATCGCCCACCACGACGAGTTGAACGTCCAACCCTTCGCGCCGGCACAGAGCAACGGCGTCGATGAGCACATCCGGCGCTTTGTAAAGTTGAGCCAGAGTTGCAACGGTGATGATTCGGAATTCGCGCGCCGCAGGTCGAGCAGCACGCGGCGCATCGGCGAAGGCGTGCTCATCAAGTTCGACGTCGGTAAAACTGAGTGCCAAAGCCGGAC
>JBBSHK010000241.1:0-5363 GCA_038253185.1 Anaerolineae bacterium
GATCAGCGCGGTGTACGCCGCGACCGGCGCGACCTTGAGCGATTTGCAAAAGCTCGAACGCGCGGGCATTGTGCAGCTCGAAACGGAAGAAGTGGTGCGTGACCCGTTGGAGGGCAGAGAGTTTATCCGCGCGATCCCGCCGACATTGACGAGCGAACAAGCGCGCGCGTTCGAACAAATTCAAAACGGGTTTGCGGGAAATGACGCAAACATTTATTTGTTGCACGGCGTCACGGGCGCGGGCAAAACCGAAATTTATTTGCGCGCGATTGAGCAGGTTGTGAAACAAGGCAAGCAGGCAATCGCGCTCGTGCCGGAAATCGCGCTCACGCCGCAGACGATTCAACGTTTCGGCGCGCGCTTTGGCGACGGGGTCGGCGTGATTCATTCCGATCTTTCGTACGGCGAACGCTACGACACATGGCGGCGGGCGCGCGACGGCAAGCTCGACGTAGTGATCGGTCCGCGCTCGGCGCTGTTTGCTCCGTTGCCGCAGCTTGGCTTGATTGTCATTGACGAGGAGCACGAGCCGTCGTACAAACAGGAAGGCGATGTCGGCACGTTCCGCCTGCCGCTGTATCACACGCGCGAGGTAGCGTTGGAATTGGGGCGATTGAATAACGCGAGTGTGATTCTCGGTTCCGCGACGCCCGATGTGGAAACGTACTATCGCGCCCGCGCGGGCGAATTCACATTGCTCGAATTGCCACAGCGCATCCTCGCGCACGCTACGGACGGTG
Source organism: Anaerolineae bacterium (assembly GCA_038253185.1). Classification (GTDB taxonomy): domain Bacteria; phylum Chloroflexota; class Anaerolineae; order UBA4142; family SHND01; genus JBBSHK01. The sequence continues at coordinate 741 of JBBSHK010000241.1, forward strand.
CGCCGGTGCAGTATCAAGATTTGCCGTCGGTTCAAGTTGTGGACCTGCGCGCGGAATTGCGCGAGGGCAACACTTCGATTTTCAGCCGCGCGCTTACGCAAGAAATTCAACACGTGCTCGCGGCGCGCGAGCAGATCATTCTTTTTTTGAACCGTCGCGGCAGCGCGACTTCCGTCGTGTGTCGCACTTGCGGTCACGCGCTGCGCTGCCCGCGCTGCAACAATCCGTACACGCTGCATCAATTTGCAGGCGAGAGCGCGAGAGATTTGGTGTGTCATCACTGCGGCAAGCGCGGGACGATGCCGCGCGTGTGCCCAAATTGTGGCAGCACGCGTATTCGTCCGCTCGGACTCGGTACGGAAAAATTGGAACAGTTGGTGCACGAAAATTTTCCGGGCGCGCGTACGCTGCGGTGGGATTGGGACGCGACGCGCGTCAAGGGCGCGCACGAAGTGATTCTCGATTCGTTCGCGCGCGGCGAAGCCGACATTCTCATCGGCACGCAAATGATCGCGAATGGATTGGTCTTGCCGCGCGTGACCTTGGTCGGCGTCATCAACGCGGACACCGCGTTGAATCTGCCCGACTTCCGCGCGAGCGAGCGCACATTTCAATTGCTCACGCAAGTCGCGGGCAGGGCAGGGCGCAGTGCGCTCGGCGGCAAGGTGATCATTCAAACGTATTTCCCGGAACATTACGCGATTGCCGCGGCGGCGCGACATGATTACGAAAATTTTTTTGCGCGCGAAATTCAATTTCGGCGACAAGCCGCGTACCCGCCGTACCAGCCGCTCACGCGTTTGTTGTATCTCAGCGCGCGTGAGGCGGACGCGCGGCACGCGAGCGCGCATCTCGCGGAAATGTTGCGGGACCGAATTCGGCGGCAGGGACTTGCGAATGTGGAGGTTATCGGACCCGCGCCCGCGTTCTTTGCGAAATTGCGCGGGCAGTATCGTTATCATTTGCTGCTGCGTGGTGAAAATGCGCGCGAGTTGCTCGCGATGTTTCCATTGCCGATGGGCTGGCGCATCGACGTCGATCCGGTGAATGTGCTGTGAGGACGGACGACGGGCGACAGATGACGAACGACGGTTGAGGGAGTACTGACCTTTTGAAAATTCCACTCGCCATCGTTATCGTACTCCAGGTCGTCTTTGGAATTTTGTACGCGTACAAGACGCCACATTGGGAGGCGCCGGATGAGCCCGCGCACTTTAATTATGTGCGGCAGATCGCGGAGAGCGGAACGCTGCCGGTGCTCGCGCCGGGCGATTACGATCAGGCGTACCTTGAAAAAATCAAGACCGCGAAATTTCCTGCGAATGCTTCGATCGACGCGATTCGTTATGAATCGTATCAGCCGCCGCTGTACTATCTCGCTGCTGCGCCGGTGTATCTCGCCGCGCGCGCGTTCGGTCTGGATACGGTGCTCGCGCTGCGGCTTTTTTCGGTCGCGCTGAGCGTACCACTGCTGCTGCTGGCGTATCGAGTGCTCGCCCAAGTTTTTGCTGAGAATAAAGTGCTCGGGCTCGCGGGCGTCGGCTTTATCGCGACTGTGCCGATGCACCTCGCGATCACGGCGGCGATCAACGCCGATACGTTAGCGGAATTAGTACTCGCCGCGCTGCTGCTGATTTCCGTTTTGCGCGTGCAAGGAAAATTGAGTGACCGACGCTTTATCTTGCTGGGTGGAATTGGCTACGGGCTTGCGCTCATGACGAGTACAAAAATTTATCCGAGCGCGCTGTTGCTGCTGCTCGCCGAGTTTGGATTTATAAATCGGAGGTTGGAGGTTAGAGGTTGGAAGTTGGAGGTTGGAAGTTGGAAAGTTCTAGTTTCGCTATTCGCGCTGGCGCTCGTCATCTCTTCATGGTGGTTCGTGCGAAACGCATTGGTGTACGGCGTCACCGATCCGCTCGGGTGGAAAATGCACGATGCGATTGTGACGGGACAGCCGACGACGACGGAATGGATCGCGCGTTTCGGTTTCAAAAATATTTTTGCCGATTTTTTTATCATCACGTTCAAATCTTTTTGGGCGCAGTTCGGTTGGATGGGTGTGCTGGTGAATGATCGGATTTACGTCGCGCTGTTCGCGTTGACGACGGCGGCGATGTTGGGCGCGCTGCTGTGGGTGATCCGATTGGCGCGCGCGCGCGCGAATTTTTCGCGTTCGGTTTTGTGGAATTGGCTTATTCTCGCGGTTCTCTTGTTCACGACGGTGCTCGCGCACGCGTGGTACAATTTGCGCTTTGTGCAGCCGCAAGGGCGTTACTTGTTTCCCGCGCTGATTCCGATAGCCGCGTTCTTCGTCGCGGGAGTGTACGAGCTTTTTGATAAACGCTATGCGCGAATAATTTTTGCGTTGCTTTACGTCGCGCTGCTCGGACTCGATTACGTATCGCTGTTCTGGTTCATCGTCCCGCAATTGACGGGATGATTGGAGGTGCGCGATGGGACTGTTGAAAAAGATTTTCGGCGGCGCGGGCGAGCGCGGCAGCGACGAGCGGGGCGATGCGCTCTGGCTCTATGTGCAATGCGATCGCTGCGGCACGGCACTCGCGGTGCGGGTTGATCGCAAAAATGAAATGATGGCAGATTACGAGAACGGCGGTTCCATCTTACGCAAAGAAATGATGGACGGCGTCTGCTTTCAATTGATGCATGCCGAGCTGCACCTGGACGATCAGGGACGCATCACCGACCGCGTTATCAATCACGGGAAATTTTTGACGCGCGCGGAATACGAGTCGTACAGGTCCGCGCAGCAACAGAAATAATTCGCGCGGAAAATTTTTCGTCAAGGCAAATTACGATGAATAATTTAGACGATATGAATTTGTTTGAAACGCGCGACCCGGCGGGAATGGGACAGCTCATCGCGGATTTTCCCAAGCAATGCCGCGCGGCGTGGCAGAATGTCGCGGGGTTTGAATTGCCCGCGCGTTACCGCGAAGCAAAGCAATTGCTCATCCTCGGAATGGGCGGGTCCGCTATTGGCGGAGATTTGTTGCGAACGCTGGTGGCGGAGCGCTGCCGCGTGCCGATCCTCGTCTCGCGCGAGTACGACATTCCCGCGTGGGTGAATGAGAGCACGCTCGTAGTCGCGTCGAGTCATTCGGGCAACACCGAAGAAACCTTGAGCGCGTTCGAGCAAGCGCGCGGACGCGGCGCGATGTTAGCGGCGATCACCACCGGCGGCAAGCTCGACGCCTTGGCGCGCGAGGCGGGCGCGGCGGTGCTGAATTATTCTTTCGAGAGTCAGCCGCGCGCCGCGCTGGGTTATTCATTCATCTCGCTGCTCGGTGTCGTGTCGCGCTTGGGTTGGATCGACGAGCCGTCGCGCGAATTGGAACAGGCGCTCGCGGGATTGGAAACATTGCAGCGCGCGATTGGACGCGACGCGCCGTTCGCCAAGAATCGCGCAAAGCAATTGGCGCAAGAATTGTACGAGCGCGAACCGATTTTTTATGGCGCGGGTGTTTTCGCTGAAGTCGCGCATCGTTGGAAAACACAGATGAATGAGAATGCGAACACGACCGCGTGCCACGACGCAATGAGCGAATTAAATCACAACTCGGTGGTCGGGTACGAATTCCCCAAGAGCGTCTTGAGCCGCGTCACTTTTGTGATGCTCCAATCGCCGCGCGCGAACGCGCGGATTGCCAAACGCTTCGCGGTCACGCGCGAACTGTTGGACGAGCGCGGGTTAAAGCACCTCGACGTTTTCGCGGTAGGAGAGAGCGCGCTCGCCGAGATGTACTGGTTGATTCATCTGGGCGATTACGTGACATTTTATCTCGCGCTGCTGAACGACGTGGACCCCACTCCCGTCGCCGCGATTGACCACTTGAAACAGGCATTGGCATCGGCTTGAGCAGAAGGGGCAGGAAATTGCCCTTTCTGTTTATGCAAATATTTGAACGAAAGCGGCTCATTTTATATAAATATTCGCCAATGTATTGACAAACATTGCTGTATATTGTAAAATATTGACATGAACCCGATACTTGGAAAATGTCCTGTCTGTGGCGAAGAGCTTGGCGTTACGCGGCTCGAATGTGGTCACTGCGGAACAGAGATCGGCGGAAGTTTTTCGTTGGGACGACTTTATCGGCTCGACCCTGAACAGATCAAGTTCATCGAAATTTTTATCAAGGATCGCGGCAACGCTTACAAGGTTGGTGAAGAGTTGAATATGCCGTACTCGGCAGTGCGCTCGCGGCTGACCGAAATTATTCGCGCGTTGGGATATGAGCCGGGCGCGGAGGGAAAAGAAGACCCGAGCATTTCACCCGAACGCCGCCGCGCGATTCTCGACGATCTCGCGAAAGGCAAAATCACTTCCGACGCCGCGGTGAAATTGCTGCAAGGCGAGTGAAGTAAATGCACAATGGACAATGACCAATGACCAATGACGGACGACCGACGAATAACAAACAACGAATAACAAACAACGAATAACAAACAACGAACAACTATTTACAAGGAGAAAAAATGTCACAACAAACGCGAGAGTGAATGGTTCTATCGCGATGAGCTGACTGGAAAAGAAAACAAAAGCCCAGTCCTTAAACGGAGCGGTCTTGTTGAAACGACTTAAAGGCTCGATGGAGGCGAGCA
>JBBSHK010000242.1:0-5360 GCA_038253185.1 Anaerolineae bacterium
AAGAGGTCGGAGGTTCGAATCCTCTCGCCCCGACTAAACCCTGAGGTCGAGGGCACATTGCCTCGACCTTTTTGTTGGAAAAATTTTGGCTCACGCTTGAGAAAATTTGGGGCGCAGTGAATCGCGCCGATTCGAGGTTGAGGACTTCATGGCATCGGACAATGTTGTCCAAACAATGGAGCTTGCATCCAACCACTCCAATCTGCTCCAGCGAGTGATGCAAACGCTTCCCATCCTCGCTGATCTCACACGCGCCGATGTACTTTTGTGCGTTCAAGACTCCTCGCCGGTGCGCGTAATTGCCCATTCCAGACCGCACTCGATCGCGCCGGTGCATCGCCAGTCGCTCGCGGGTGAATTGCTCAGCCGCGACTTGCATCCAATTATTTACGACGGGTTCGAGCAACCGCGTTATCTGCGCCAACTCCGCAGCGATCCGGACACCGAGGGCGCGCCGGTGATGCGCGAGGCATTCCCCGTTTTGGACAGCGACCGCGCGCCTGTGGCTTTGCTGATTGTCGATACGAATATGTTGGAGACCGAGCGGTTGCGCCGCCGACATCGCGTTTTTCAAAAAGCTATCGGTAATCTGAAATGGATGGCAACGCGCGGCGAACCGAGCGGTGCCGAGCGGCTCTCCTCCTTTGGCGAATACGACGGGATTGTTTTCGCGGATGCCAATCGCGTGGTGCGTTATATGAGTGGCATCGGCACCAACCTTTACCGCAACATCGGATATACCGAATCGCTCATCGCCAAGCCACTGACATATCTCGAAACGGCGGACGACAAACTGGCGCGCGAGGCGCTGGGATCGAGGCGCTGCGTCGAACGCGAATTGGAAGAGCGCGGCAGGACGTGGGTCAAGAAAGCAATCCCGCTGAGCGAAGTCGAATCGTTCGCGCTCTTACGTCCCAAGCGCCTCCGCAGCGCCGGCGTGCTGCTCGCGATCCGCGATGATACAGAAGCGCGCGAACGCGAACGCGAATTGAAAATCAAGACGACGATGATTAAAGAAGTACATCATCGCGTCAAGAACGATTTGCAAACGGTTGCCGCACTGCTGCGGATGCAATCGCGTCGCATGCAAACCGATGAAGCGCGCACCGCGCTCACCGAAGCCGTCAACCGGATCCTCAGCATCGCAGTCATTCACGAATTTCTGTCCGACCAGGATTCGCGTATAATCAACATCCGCGACATCGCACAGCGGATTCTGAATCAGATGCAGACCGGGGTGCTCGATCCGGGCGGCGGGATTCAGTTGAAAATAAAAGGACCGAATATTTTTCTCACGGCGCGGCAGGCGACTTCGTGCGCGTTGGTAATCAACGAGTTGCTGCAAAATGCGCTGGAGCACGGATTTGATTTGCGCGAGCGCGGCGGTACCATCTCGCTCAACTTTGAAGATCAAGGTGATCGGGTGAGCTTGCGCGTGCACGACGACGGACGCGGACTGCCGGACGACTTTGATCTGGCGCGAGTCGACAGTCTAGGCTTGCGGATCGTGCGGATGCTGGTGACCGACGATCTCAAAGGTCAGATCGATATGCAGAGCGACAATGGTGTCTCGGCGATTGTCAGTTTTCCGAAAATCCCTCTCGGAGGTGAAGACGAGTGGAACGAACGCGTGTCATAATTGCAGATGATGAATCGGTGATTCGCGCCGACCTGCGCGAAATTTTGAGCAACTTGAATTATCTGGTGGTGGGTGAAGTGGGCGACGGCAAGAGCGCGGTGAACCTGGCGCGTGAGGTGAAACCGGACGTGGTGATTATGGACATCAAGATGCCGGATATGGACGGCATCGAAGCCGCGCAAATCTTGACGCGCGAAAAAGTCGCGCCCGTACTGCTCTTGACGGCGTACAGCCAGCGCGACTTGGTGGATCGCGCCAAGGAAGCAGGCGTGGTCGGTTATCTGGTGAAGCCGTTCCGCGAGCAGGAGGTCGTGCCCGCGATAGAGATCGCGCTCGCGCGCTTTCAAGAATTCAGCGAACTGGAAAAGCAGGTCGGCGACTTGAAAGAGACGCTGGAGACGCGCAAACTTGTCGACCGCGCCAAAGGAATTTTGATGGACTCGCAGGGGCTGACCGAGCAGGAAGCTTTCCGCAAGATTCAGAAGATGAGCATGAACACGCGCAAGCCAATGAAAGAAGTGGCTGAGGCGATCGTGCTGGCGCAAGAAGCCAAGACGTAAGTCAATGGACAATGGACGATTGGAAATGCACAATGAAAAACGGGGCGCAGATACTGCGCCCTTTATTTTTTCTCGAACACAACGCTCCGGTCGTCGCCAAAAACTTGTCGCCAATTGCTGCTCGCTGCCATTGCATTCGTGAGAGGCGAATCCACTTCTAGCAGCGCGAGGTTCACATCAGCCCGCGCGAGCTTTTCATCCCAACCCGATTCCGCACGATAGATTTTAAGATAGTCCTCGATAAATAGATCCCCGTACACGTCCGCGCGCCCATCAATGTACACCGGATAATCGGGATATAAACGCCAAACTAGATACCCGCCCCAACCGTACGCGTTGTAAATATTTCGCGGCGGATGCTGCGATTGAATATAATCCACCGCCGCCGCGGGAAATTTCGCGCGCTCGACATTGGCTTGATTGTTCACGACGACATAAACACGCGCAAGAACCACAAGCAGCACCAGCACGAAAAGCAACGCGTTAATAATACGGACCACGCGCGGAGTTGTCGGGGGGCATGTCGATTGAGTCGGTACGCCGAGCTTGCTGAATATTTCGCCGAGTTGCTGAGAGAGCACCGGAATTGCGACGAGCACAAACAGTGGAATATTGCGCGCAGAGCGGAGCGAGGCGTAGCCGAGCAGCGCGAGCAGCAATAGTTGTGGCACAGGGACACGCGCCCGCGACGCAATGCCCGCGACGATCAAGCCGATCAGCAAAAACGCGAACGGCTGCCACTGTGGATCGTGAAAATCCGGCGAGAACCATTCCTGAATGTACGTTTGCATGGCGCGGCTGGTCAATGTTTCAAAGGGATAAGAATACATCCGCGCGCCGTTCGGATTGATTAAAACCGCCAAGACACAGAGAAGAAAAACAATTGTGAGTGGTTGGAGTGTGTGGGAGGGTGGAAGCGCAAGTGAGTGGGTGAGAAAGGGTTCGGCTACTCTTGCAAATAGATACGCGGCGACGATCGCCAGCCCGAGCGCAAAGCCGCTGTGTAGGTTCACCCACAGAATTGTGAGTGGGACCAACGGCGCGATATATTTCAGTCCGTCGCGCTGCGCGTAGCGATCCAGCAGAAATAAAAAAATGCTCGACAGCAACAGCGAGAGCATTTGTGGACGCACGCCCCAAGTCGGCGCGGTCGCGAGTGCGCCCAAGAATACGACAAAACCCGCGGCGTACGGGCGCGCATCGCTATTCCAAAAGGCAACGGAGAAGGCGACCGTGATGACCGTCGCGAAAAAAATGCTGAGCAGCGTGAATCCGCCGAGCCGATACAACAGGTAAATCAGCACCTCGGATAGCCACTCGTGCGTGACCCATTCTTTGCCACTCGCGGTGAATGAGAAAAGGTCGGTGTGAGGAATGGATTGAGAATTGAGGATCAACTGACCGGTGCGGAGGTGCCACCAAAAGTCCGGGTCGGAGATTTCGCGCACGGTCATTGCAAAGAGCGCGGTGAAGAGAATTAAAGCAAAGAGTCGGCGGGTGGTCATTGAGTCGTATCGTCGCTTGGTCGCGTTCTAGCCAAGACACAACAACCTCACTATGTGACCATTGGACCATCTGACGAGAAGACTATCGGACTGGGCAACTAGAGCTTGCGCGCGAAGATTGTAAAGAGGTCACCAAAGTTCACAGGTATCGCGGTCGTCGCGATGTTCAGCTGATTGGCGATGTGTCCGAGGAGGCGCGCCAACGAGCGGCTGTACGGTTCGATGCGCGTAATGAGATAGGCGAGACGTAGGTAGCGTCCCTGATAAATAATCGCTTCGACCCTGAATCCAATCTGCTCGAGCATTTGCCCCAGCGTGCGCGGTGAAAAGTAATACAGGTGCATCTCCATCAGCCAGGGCCAGCGCGGTCCCATCACACGCGCCAGTGGGCTCTCAATATCGATCGTGTGAACCGCGACCACGCCGCCGGGTTTGAGAACACGATACACTTGATTCAGATCGGCAGAGGGATTGGTGAGATGCTCGACCACATCCCACATCGTCACCGCATCAAATGAATTGGCGGGCAAGTGCGCGTTGGCGAGAGTCGCGTTGATGACGTTCAGACCGCGCTCCGCCGCGCGCGCGGCTGCCCACGCAGAAGGTTCAATGCCGACGGCATCCCAGCCGCGCTCCTGTGCGATTTCCAACATCACGCCGATGTGACAACCGACGTCGAGCAATCGCAGCGGCGATGTCGCATCAGGCGCGTTGTGCTCTTGCGCGCGTGCTAAAGTGTTGCGCGCAATCAACTCTTGTAGTGGGCGCAGATTGCGGCGAAAGGTAAGAACGCGACCTTCGCGCTCTTCTATATAAAGCGGATCGTCGACGCGCGAATAGTTGTCATCGACGGCATGTGCGTCCAGCCGCGGGTTGGCGTAAATCAGTCCGCAGGTCTGACATTTCACAATCGTGGGATGCATGCCGTAGGTCGCGGTGGTGCAGCGAAAATGCGAGGGATGCGGCGCAAGGTTGGTCAGGGTGGAAGGATAGAGCACGCGCGCGTTGCGCGAACCACACAGATTGCACGCGACGTCCTCCACTGCGAGCCCGTCAACGCGTCCGGCGGAAATCTCTGCGCTTCGAATTATGGACATAGGAGTCTCAGGGTGCGGTCCGTTGGCGGACGGAAGGTTTTGGCAGCCGCCCCGAGTCGGCGCGCAGGCGCGCGACGGTGTTCAATGCTTTGATAATCTCGTGACGCGACACTTTGGACTTGCCGCGCCGGCGGTCTTCGAAGATGATCGGTACCTCGCCGATGCGCCAGTTACCGCGTTGGCATTGGTACAACATTTCAATCAAGAAGGAATACCCGTCCGATTGAATCGCGTCAAGGTCAATCGACTCTAACACCGCCCGACGATAGGCGCGAAATCCAGCCGTCGTATCGCTCGCTTTCAAACCGAGCACGAGCCGCGCAAAAGTATTCGCGCCGCGACTAAACACGCGCCGCATGACGCCGCAGTGCAGCGTGCCGCCGCCGCGCACATAGCGTGAGCCGATGACCATGTCATAATTTGACATCGCTTTCAGCAGAGCAGGAACATAACGCGGGGAGTGTGAGAAATCAGCGTCCATCGTCAGAATCGGCTCGTAGCTATTCGCAACCGCCCATTTGATTCCGGCAATGTGCGCGGTGCCCAAGCCGAGTTTGCG